>NZ_JAZLLZ010000157.1:0-2461 GCF_045598405.1 Sodaliphilus sp. | reverse complement strand
CCGATTAGCGTCCTGCTGGACGCGGTGCTTCTTGCATTTCTTTCCCCCACCGCCACTACGTTCGGCGGTGGGGGTTATTCAGATATTGTCCTTCCGGACAACAAATTAGCAACAATTACATAAACAAGCGAAACTTGAATTATTTATTATTAATAACCGTTCACTTTTCGATATATACCCTGCTTGAGTATCGGAACATTAAAATTTATCAGCAACCCGTACCGCAAATTGGAGAGTCTGAGATAGGATAATATTTGAAGATGATGAACTTCTTCGATTTTTTGCACCGATTTCAATTCTAAAACAATTTGATTTTCAACAAGAATGTCAATTCGTTTGTCCTCGCCCAGTTTGACTCCTTTATAAATCAAGGGCACAGCAACCTCTTTTTGACAATTTAATCCTCGCGACCTCAATTCAAACAAAAGAGCATCTTGATAAAAACTCTCTAATAAACCGGGTCCTAAGACTTTGTGAACTTCAATAGCTGCACCTATAATTTCATTTGTTAAATCGTTTATTTCCATTGGGATACTTTATTTACTCTGTGACCTCTGTGCCTCTGTGGGAGCAGACAGGGTGTCACGCATGAATTCGCTGATGGTGATGGCTGCTGCTACTCCCACGTTTAGGCTTTCACTGCCGTTGCCTGGTGCGGCGGGAATGAGAAGCCGCTCGGTGACGCAGCGCTCAACCTTGGCTCTGATACCCTGGCCTTCGTTGCCGAAAACCACAAAGCATGGCTTCTTGAGCTCGCTGTTGTAGATGTTTCTGCCGTTGAGAAAAGTGCCGTAGATGGGCATGTCATTGTATTCCTCGAAAAGGTCTTCAAGGTCAACATAGTGCACCTTGACGCGTGCTATTGCTCCCATAGTGGCTTGCACCACCTTGTGGTTGAACACATCGACCGTTGTGCGGCTGGCAAAGATGTTCTTGATGCCATACCAGTCGGCAAGTCGAATGATGGTGCCCAGGTTGCCTGGATCCTGCACGTTGTCGAGCACGATGTTGAGTCCGCTGCGCACCTGTTCGGGGTTGATTTCATACTTGGGCGTTTCATACACGGCAATCACTTCGCTAGCAGTGTTGAACTGCGTCATGCGCTCGAGCTGCTGCTTGCTGGCAAACATCAGTTTCTCGCGGTGTCCGGCGTGCCCGCACTGCTCATACCACACCTTTGTGGCAATGAGCCATCGGCAGTTGAATGCATCCCATGTGTCGCGCACACACTTGGTTCCCTCGGCCACAAAGAGGCCCTCCTCGTCGCGGTGGTGCTTGTTGCCAAGCGACTTCACCGTCTTGATGATATAGTTGTTGATTTCTGGCATAGTAGTTCATTTGCTTATTTGCCCACAAATTTACCAATTTTTGGTCACACAGGCAAGCAAAGAGGGTAGGAGATTGGGTTTGTGAGGGCTGGAGGAGGGCATGCGGCAGTGGAATCGCACTATCAGCAGGCCAACAAACTGCGTCGCGGTGAAGCTACGGTCACGGCAGTGCTCCAACCCTGGCTGGCGTTGCGAACCTTCACGCGGCCTAGTCCGCCAAACATGCCAGCGTGCATCATCACGTAACGCATCACGTCGTCAAGGCTATTGAAATTGCACTGGCTCACGTTGAAAATAGTCTTGCCATTGCACTCAAGCGATGCATAGATCTGGTCACCGTTGGCCATCTTGTGTAAGTTGCTGATAGTATTCATAACAGTGTTTTTTTTGTTTTACAGTGCAAAATTACAACCCGCATGAGCATAAAACGAGCACACCTAACTAAATAGATGTTAAATATTAAAATATAGAAGACGCCAATAGTTTGTTTGTGTAGTCCCCTCGCGGATTTCACTGAAATCATTCTCTCGCACAAGGTATGTGCCCAAAGCAAGTATAGTGTATCGCGTTTACCCTGCCCTGCCTTCGCTTGCGCTCAGTTAGGACAGGGATATGTGCAGAACTGCGTTCTGAGTGTCGGCTTTCAGCCTCTCATTACAAAATCATGTGTGAGTGAGATCCGCGCGGGGACTCTGCAAAATTCTATTGCTGAATAGTTACTATTATATTAATTATTTGTTAATAAAACATAAAAACGGGGGGGTAATTTATTAATTAATATTAATGTATTATCTTTGCGAGTAGATTGCATAAGAATATCAGCATAGTACCAAATATGAAAAAACTATTTGCATTTTTTAGCGCTACTTGCGCATAAAGAGGAGGATATCTCGTTAAGTTGGGACATACTTGCGGAACAGGCTTGGCACTATGCCCAATGCATTATTGGAATTACTAACCATGAGACTATCTCCTCAAATCCGCAGTATAAAATTTGTTAACGTTTTTGCACGCGTTAGAGGGGCATCGCTCGGCCGAATCGGAGGCAACGTGCTAAGTTCTGTGTATTTTTGTCACGAGCGGGCACACTGCCCCTTTCCCCAATCCTTTCGGACGGCGGTGTTAAGTACCAG
>NZ_JAZLLZ010000156.1:0-16204 GCF_045598405.1 Sodaliphilus sp. | reverse complement strand
GCCTTCAATCTGTTTATTCTTCTGATTTCGTCCATTGTTATATAATTAACACAGGATGCAAATTTAATATAATTATCTGATATTTGAGCGAGAATAGAGTCAAAAAATGCAAAAATGCCTATTATTTATATATTTTTCAGTGCTTTTAATCTCTCACCATCAAAGGGACGGTTCTTTTGATGGTTATTTAGAGCAAAACATTCTGAATCAATTGTTTACAAGTTATACAAATCGTGTTTTTTTTAACTCTTGCATCACCTAAAACTGGAATACCCGATGTTACAACTGCAAAAAAAACGAAACAAAGCGTCTTGCATAAATAACTGAGAATCAATACATACGTATTAAACACCATCAAAAGAACCGTCCCTTTGATGGTCTTTGATGGTTAAATGTGCGGCCCCTTCGAGGCCGGTTGCTATATGCTTCTTTGTTCCGACGGCCTGCGGCCATCGGTTACGATGCAATGTGACGACTCCGTCGTCATTTACCATCTGGGGAAATATCATTTACCGTCTGGGGAAAATATCATTTACCATCAGGGGGAAATATCATTTACCGTCTGGGGAAAATATCATTTACCATCTGGGGAAATATCATTTGCCGTCTGGGGGAAATATCTTTTACCATCTGGGGAAATATGGTGATCACTTCCTTATGATTGCTCTGATCTAGCTGAAAAAGAAATTATTCTAATTACTTTAATTTCTTTCAGTTATTACTAAATTTGCGTTGTCAGATCCGCGGGGGGGGGCGCAAGAAAGTTATTGGTGGCTGTCGCCATTTATTAATAATTGTTGTAAAAATTATTTTTTATTGCTTTGGTGTAGTTTTTTGTAGTACCTTTGTGTCCAATTAGTGACTGTGAGAATTAGATTGATAATAACTAATAAAAATAATAATGAAAAAAATTATCCAACTGAAGCCCTTATTTGTAGTTGCTGCATGCTTGCTGTGCAGTGTGGCAGCGAGTGCGCAGATGGGCGTGTCGTTCACGCTCAATGATGCTGGTGGCGAGAGCGTGCCTTATGCCACTGTATATATTTACCATTCCGGCGACACCGTGAATGTGGTCACGACTGGCGTGACCGACATTGATGGCCACTTCGCACAACCCATCAAGGCCGCAGGCAAGTATCTGCTCAAAGCCACATTCGTGGGAATGGACGCCACCAAGGCCGAGTTTGAAGTGAGCGTTAACCGTCCGCAAGCCGACCTGGGCACGCTCACCATGAGCAATAGCGAAACCACTCTCAAGGCGGTGGTAGTGACGGCGCAGCGCCAACTCGTGAAGAACGAGATAGACCGCCTGTCGTATGATATTCAGGCCGATGCCGACAGCAAGACCAACAACGTGCTGGAGATGCTCAAGAAAGTGCCTCTGGTGAGCGTTGATGGCCAGGACGAGATACGCGTCAAGGGCAGCACATCATTCAAGATCTACCGCAACGGCCATCCCGATCCTGCGCTGGGAACCGACCCCAAGAACATTCTCAAGGCGGTGCCTGCAAGCATGATCAAGCGCATCGAGGTGATCACCGATCCCGGCGCGAAGTATGACGCCGAGGGCACAAGCGCCATCCTCAACATCGTGATGGTGGACAACAGCCAGGTGAACGGTGCCACGGGAACAATAGGCGCAAGCGTGGACATGTATGGCGGCCTGGGGGCTAATGCCAACGTCACCACGCAGCTGGGCAAGGTAGTGGCCAACGTTAACTACGGCTACCACCGCCAGAACCGCAACCGTGCCCATAACCTCACCGAGGGTCACACTTTCTATGGCGACACCGGCAATGAGTTCACTGCGTTCAACGACTCGCGCGCTAATGTCAACGTGCACTACGGCGACCTGAGCGCGAGCTGGGAGCCCGATACGCTCAACCTGCTCAGCGCCAGTGCCGGCGGATACTACTATGACTACGCTGGCGACGGCCTCAACTCAATGGCGATGACCACCCCCTCGGGTGCCACAATCTATAGCTACAAGAGCAAGGGCAACACCCCTGGCAACAGCTTCTATGACTTGCACGGACGTGCCGACTTCCAGCACAAGACCCGCCGCGCCGGCGAGACTCTCACGTTGAGCTACATGCTCACTACCAGCCGCAACACCACCGAGGTGAGCGAACAGTACTACGACATGGTTGACTGGTCATTCCCCTACACCGGCAGCTTTAACAAGGGTAAGGAGAAGTTTGCCGAGCACACTGCCCAGTTTGACTGGACGCGCCCCTTTGCCAAGTACCACAAGTTTGAGACCGGCGTGAAGTACATCAACCGCCATAACAAGAGCGACAACCTGCATCTTTACACCGATGCCCCCGACATGGACACCCACACGCTGTTTAACCACAACACCCAGGTGGGCGCCGCCTATTTGAGCCACAGCTACACCCGCGACAAGTGGAGCACCCGTGCCGGACTGCGCTATGAGTTCAGCCACCTCAACGGCAAGTACCCTGATGCGCCCGAGAAAAACTACCACCGCAACCTCAGCGACTGGGTGCCTAACTTCTCTGTACAGTACCAGCCCAACTGGGCTAACAGCTATAAACTGGCGTTCTCTACCAACATCCAGCGCCCGGGCATCAACTTCCTCAACCCCGCGGTGAACGAGACCCCTACCAGCATCAGTTTCGGTAATGCCCACTTGGAGAGCGCGCGTGAGTATAACATCAGCTTCACTTATATGCGCATCGGTTCTAAGCTCACCTTCAACGTTGCTCCCAGCGTGGCTTTGAGCAACAACAAGATCATTGGGGTGCAGTATCTCGAGAGCGGCAAGACCGTATCTACCTATGCCAACGAGCTTAATAGCTGCTATGTGGGATTGAGCGGATTTGCACAGTGGCGCATCGCCATGGCCACCAGCATGATGGTGAACGGCAATGTGGGATATGACATGAACCACAGCGACCGCTTGAGCCTCGACAACGACCGCTGGCGCGCATTCGTCTATGGCCAGGTGACCCAATTCCTGCCCTGGAAGCTGCGTGTGAGCGTGGGTGGCGGTTACTGGAATGGCGGTGCTAACGGCCTTTACGGATATTCGCGCGGCACAGGCTTCTACAACCTGTCGTTGCAGCGCTCGTTCCTCAAAGAAGACCGCCTCACCGTGCAGTTGCAGGCGCAGAACTTCCTGGGCGACAAGTTCACCACGATAAAGAGTTTCACCACCCAGGGTGACTTCACTGGCTGGAACGCAAGCAAGTGGATTGCTCGCTCGGTGGGCATCAACGTGAGCTACCGCTTCGGTTCGCTCAAAGCAAAGGTTAAGAAAACCAACACCACCATTGAGAACAACGACATGGTGGGCGGCAACAAGGGCGGCAGCGACAACAATCAGCAAGGCTCCCAGCAGCAATAACGTTTTTTATCCTAGCCACTGGTAGGCTATGCGCGGATCTCCGTCGAGCAGGTAGATGATGCCGCAGCGGGTGAATCCGTGCTTGGCAAGCAAGTGCTGCATGATGCGATTGTCGTGGTGGGTGTCAACACGCAGTGACACGCACCGCGACTTGCAATAGCTCATCACAGCGTCCATGATGCCATGGGCGGCAGGTGTGCTCGCCAGCCGGTGAATCACATGATAGGGCAGTGCATCGTCGGTCCAGTCGCCGTCGTAGATGCGCTTATAGGTCACGTCGGGACCCGGGATGAAGGCAAACGTGCCCACGGCCTCGTCGCCTTTCGTCACCACATAGCTGCACCCGGCAGCCACATCGGCCACAATGGTCTCGCGCGATGGCTTGCCCACTGGCCACTGGTTGAAATTGCCGTCGCTGCGCATTATCCCGCGGCCACAGTCGAGCAGCCTCATGATGCAATCCACATCATCGCACGAGGCGTGTCTGATCACATAGTCATTCATAGTGGGCAAAGTTACAAAAAAAGTGCGACATCTTGATATGAAATGCTTGCCTGTTGCTGAATATTGAGTATCTTTGCGGAAAATAAAATTTAAAAATTCAACGAGATATGAAAAGTTTTGGATCGAAGCCTTGGATGCTTCCGCAGCCGGTGCTCGTAATCGGCACTTACAATGAGAATGGAGTGGCTAATGCAATGAACGCTGCCTGGGGCGGCACATGGGACATGCACGAGATAGTGATCTCGCTTGCACCGCACGCCACAACGCGCAACCTGGAGGCTAACGGCGGCGAGTTCACCGTGTCGTTTGCCACAGTAGAGACTATGGTGGCTGCCGACTATGTGGGCATTGTGAGCGCCAACAACACCCCCGACAAGATGGAGCGCACTGGCTGGACCTGCGAGAAGGCTCCCAATGTGAATGCCCCGGTGTTCAAGCAGTTGCCATTGACTATGGAGTGCCGCATGAAACGAAAAATCGACGAGAGCGACACTGGCTATTACCTTGTGGCTGAAGTGGTGAATGTGCTGTGCGACGAGCAGTATCTCGATGCTGATGGCAACCCCGATGTGTCGAAGATGAATCTCATCGCCTACGAACCCGTGGCACACAAGTACATCGCCCTGGGCAGCGTAGTGGGCGACGCTTTCTCTTGCGGCAAGCAACTTAAATAAGTCTGCCCCGACACACAACGGCATGCATAATAAAAGCATGGGAGGATACTGTCTTCCCATGCTTTTTTAGTCTCAAAAATCTCAAATTAGGGAGGGTTATTCTAGGCAGGCGTCGAGGTCGGCTGCAAGTTGCTTCTTGTCCAGTCGCTGACCTATGAAAACGAGTTTGATCATGCGGTCGCCTATTTCCTCGTCCCAGTCGCGTATGATGCCGGGTTCGCGCTGCATGAGTTGGTAGAGTTCCTCGGGCGGCATTGTGGCGAACCACAGTCCAGCCTCACGCAAGGTCTTCTGCACGCCGGCTTGCTCAAAGAGGTAAGACATGTCGTTGTTGGCGCTGAAGTAGAGGATACCCTTGGCGCGTATCACGTTGCGCGGCCACTTGGTAGCGACGAATCGGTCAAACTTCTCGAGGTTAAACGGCTTGCGGCGGTAGTAAACGTAGGTGCCTATGCCATATTCCTCAACCTCGCCGCCATCGTGATGGTGATGGTGGTGGTGATGGTGGTGTCCGTGCTCATGCTCCTCGTCATGCTCATGTTGGCATTCCTCGCAGTCACAGTCCTCATCGTGGTGATGATGGTGGTGATGGTCATCGTCGTCATCGTCATGATCGTGATGATGCTCATGATGATGGCCGTGATGATGGTCATCGTCATCGTCTTCGTGCTCATCCACGATGCCTTCAATCTTCTGCACCCACATTGCCGATGTTGCCACGCCCTCATAGTTGAACATGCCTGTGTTAACAATCTGGTCAAGATCCACGTTGGCATAGTCACACTCGATAATCTGCGCCTTGGGCTGCAACGCGCGGATGATTTCCTTGACACGGGCAAGTTCGGCAGGTTCCACCTCGCTCACCTTGTTGAGCAGGATGATGTTGCAGAACTCGATTTGCTGTATGAGCAGATTTTCAATATCCTCGTCGTCGATACCATTGCGCACCAGAGACTTGCCGCAGTCAAACTCGCTTGCCATGCGCAGCGCATCCACCACAGTGACGATGCAGTCGAGGCGGCCTATGCCATGCTGGGTGTATTCGGGAGCCATCGTGGGAATGTTGCAGATGGTTTGAGCGATGGGCTCGGGCTCGCAGATGCCGCTGGCTTCGATGACGATGTAGTCAAAGCGGTCCATTTTGAGGATGTCGTTGATCTGCTCCACGAGGTCCATTTTGAGCGTGCAGCAGATGCAGCCGTTTTGCAGTGCTACGAGACTCTCGTCCTTCTGGCCCACGATGCCGCCCTTCTGGATAAGGTCGGCGTCGATATTCACTTCGCCTATGTCGTTGACGATGACCGCAAACTTGATGTTGCGCTCATTTGTGAGGATATGATTTACTAGCGTCGTTTTGCCGCTGCCCAGGTAACCAGTGAGCAGCAATATGGGAGTTACATGTGCCATAGTCTTGTTCTTTAATTATAATGCAAAGTTACATTTTTTTTGCGAAAGAAGAATAAAACAACGGCTTTTTCTCCCGGGCAACAATAATTAATAATGCCGTTTCATACAAAATTGTGTTGTGTTCATACAGCGAGGACACAAAGATTTGGTCATGCAGGAGGTTGCTACCTATCTTTGCAGCGTAAATAACGACAAAAAATTATATCAATATGAATACTTTTAGTTATGAAGAAGCGCGCCGTTTCTTGGCAATCGCGCAGAAAGGTGATGAGAGGATAGTAACATCGCTTGCTATTGCTTATTATGAGGGATATGGAGTTGAGCAAGATTATGCGAAAGCATTAGAATGCTACCAGAAGGCTGCCGAGCTTGGGTATGATGTAGCGCAATGCGACTTGGCATACATGTACAAAACAGGAAAAGGAACCCCCAAGGACATGGAAAAGGCCTTCTACTGGTACATGAAGTCGGCCGAGCAAGGGTTTAGTGATGCCCAGCTTGAACTGGGTGTGTTGTATCATAATGGAACTGGTGTGAAGCAGGACTATATGAAAAGCTATTATTGGTATAAGAAAGCTGCTGATCAAGGTAATGTCAAGGCGCAGGAGAATATTAACCTGATGCTTTTCTTCAACGAGATCACCGAAGAGGATATCAAGGCAGAGGAATCGCCTAAAAAGAGAAAAGATGCTAAAACACTGCTTAAAGGACTTGAGGCCAGCGATTTCATCCAGCAAGGTGATGAACTGTTTGAGTCGGGAAGCTTTGAGCTAGCAAAGGTGAATTATACAGGGGCCTATGAAAGAGACTCTCGCTTTGCGTTTTATTGTTATTATCGCCTCGCTTGGATAGAGGAGATCTATGACAACCACGAGGAGGCACTGCAACTGTGTGAAAAAGGGATTGCGCGAAAAAAAGACTTCGCCCGCCTTTATCTGCTGAAGGGCGATATACTCAAAAAACAACTTGGCAAAGAAGCTGCTGCCGAGAAATGTTATCGCAAATGCCTTATGCTTGAAGAGGGTAAAATTGAAGAAAGTGTTTGCTGGCATCTTGCATGTGCTAAACTTGGACTCCGAGACCAAGCGGTAGAAGGCATGAACCGCATGCTTGAAGCATTCCCTGATGATGCCAGGCAATATTACGATGCAGCTTGCATGTATTGCGCTCTTCAAGAATTTGACACAGCGTTGAGATATTTAGAGACCAGCATAGAAATGGGATTTAGCATGTATCAAATACGTTACGATTATGGTATGGATCCTATGCGAGATACAGAGAAATTCGGGGAAATCATCGACAAGTATGATCCTCCATTGCCTTTTTAATTGAATTGGTTTATGAAACGAGTTATGGTAATGTGTGAGACGAGCGGTTTGCTCTACGGAGAGTTGGTTTCCCACGTCCAGCAGGAGGTGACGCTCGCCCGCTGCCGAAGGATTTATTCTTTCAGCGGGGCATGCACCATCGACCAACTGGCAGTGGAAGGAAGCAAAGAGCCTCACAAATGCATTGTCACCTGTCCTGTGGAACGATACATTGTTCTTGACGCGATTGAGGTGATAGCGATGACCGACAAGAGCTGGCATAATCTTAACCACATTCGTTCCTGGAAGGCCACAGGCGATAAGTGTCACGAAACAAAAAGGCTGGTGAAGTTGCAGGTAAACGAGTGGATGAAACAAAACAATGCCGCCAACATGCAGCAACACAAGGAAGCTCACTCGTTGGGTGAGATGGCAATAATAAAAACAAATGGGAGGGACAAGAAATGAATAAGGTAATTGTGCGTGGCGACCGTAGTGGCCTGTTCTTTGGCGAGCTGGTTTCTCGCAGTGGAAAAGAAGTGAAACTCAAAAACTGCCGCCGCCTGTGGTACTGGGAGGGAGCAGCGACAATCAACCAGCTCGCGGTGGATGGAACATGTGCTCCCCTGAGGTGCAAGTTCACCATTGCAGTGCCAGAGATAGAGATTCTGGATGCAGTTGAGATTCTCTACTGCACCGCAAAGGCAGCAGATTCAATCAGTAATGTTGCAATATGGAAACTTCGATAAAGCGATTTCTCACTCCCGTTCATCCCGCCCGGGAAGAAGAACTAGACTGTTTTTCAGAAAGATACCCCTCATATGGTTCCTATGATAACCGAGAGAGCATAGAGTGTAACTATGACGAAGGCGGTTACGGGAAAGGAGAGGAAATCATTAACAATAATTATTATCCCTGGTTCCCTTACACCCACGGTAATGTTTTCTATTCCCACACGGTTATAAACCACGAAACATCGGGTTACTTGTTTTGCAATGGATATGGCGCCGGGAAAGCGGTGGCCAAAGTCGAGCCCGAGTCCTGCGACAAGAGGATGATACCCGCCATTATAGACGTTAACGTGTCAGGCGGAACAAACGAGGGCATAAACAAGTTTAATGGAGAGCAGTTACACCATGTAGGCATCGTTGTGGAGAAAGGGGACTACTATGTGACAGAAAAAAGCATTAGCGTACTTTTCGACCATGTGCGTGGCGACATTGCAATAGTGAGGGCGGTAAACCTGGATTTCTCAATCAGTAAAGGCTACCTGGTGAAATGTTTAGATAACGAGCGCCAGACGCGTTATTTCTTCGGAAAGACATTGCGCCAAGCAATGAAATCCCGCATGGCATTCTTAAACTCTTAAACCCGTAAACCTTTAAACCCTTATTTCTTATCGCGGTTGATGATGTAGATTCCTGCGGCGGCTAGCAAGCCTGCGATGACATATTTCCAGTAGAACTGCTCGCCCAGGCACAGGCACGAGGTGACGGCACCCACGACGGGGATGAGGGAGTTGTAGATAGCGACTTTGCCCACGGGGTTGCAGCTTATCAGTTTGTTGTAGAGGGCAAAGCCAGTGGTGGAGATGCCTATGAGCAAGCCCAGTATCACGATGCCCCACACGCTCACCACGGGCAGGCATCCTCCCATTGCCACTCCGGGGACTATGAGCAATGCCCCGCCCAGGGCGAGGCTGTAGCCAGTGCCCACGGTGACATCTACACGCTTGCTCAATCCGCGTGTCATGAGCGTGGCCACGGCTCCACACAGGGCGTTGAGGGCTATCATGCCGTCGCCCAGCCATGTGAATGTGCCGCTGTCGTCACCGCCGGCGTTGAGGGTGAGTATGCCGGCAAAGCCTAGCACGCATCCTGCGACCTTGGCCGTGGTGAAGCGGTCGCTCTTGAAAAAGAGGCAGGCAAGTATCACCACGGTGAACACGCTCAAAGAGTTGAGTATTGCCGCACGCGACCCCTCGCTATGCGACAACCCGAAGTAGAAAAAGGCATAGTGCAACGTGGTGTTGAGCAATGCAAATGCAAGGATATACCACCAGTTGCTAGGCCTTGACACTGCAAACGACTTGCCGGCCTTGCCCATCAAGGCAAGGATAATGAGTCCCGACACCAGGAACCTGATGCCGGCAAAGAGCATCTTGCTTCCGGTCATTGACGGTGCAATGCCAAACTCGGCCATACCCATTTTGATGAGCGGATAGGCCCAGCCCCACACCACAGCGGCCGTGAGGGCAAACACCGCCACCCACAACGGCCGTTGAAACAGGGGGATATGCTTTTGTTCAGCCATTACTGCCTAGCAAGATTTGTCAGGGGATCCAGCGGCGGGTGATCTTGGTGATCACGCCGTTCTCTACTGTAACTTTGGTGTCAAGTGCGCTGAAATGCTGGCGATAGTCTTCCAGTTTCTCGAAATATTGTTTCTGGCCGGTCTTTATTGTTGTGACAGGGTCAAGAGGTTCCACCCCGCAGTCCTCAATCACGAAGTCCTCGGCAAGCGGGAGTTGCGCCTTGCCTAGTTCGGTGTAGGTCGAGTGGTCGTCAAACGAAGCGCCGTGGTAGGTACCGCCCTCGCCGGCAGCCAGCGATGCACCGTTTTCCTCGCCCATGCCGCCGTTTATCTCGACAAAGCGTCCGTCGCGTGCTATGGTCTTGACCTCAATTTCCTTTCCTTCATAGACCACGATGTCGCCTTCTTTGAGCTCGTTCACCTGAACCGCGTCATAGAGATCCTCGCTATAAACCGTCATGGTGAGGTTGCCGCCCATCCAGTCAAAATCGTCGGTAGTGAATGCGGCAGGCACTTCACAGTCGGTGAGCGCATCCACCTTGACGCTGGCAGGCAGCGGAGCGACACGAGAGGTGCCGTCGGCCTCAACTTGTTGTTGCTCATTGTTTTCTTGTTGCTGGCCCTGCTGGCCTGTGCAGCTGCTCAATGCTAAAATGGCTGCTGCGATAATAAGTTTAGTTGCTTTCATAATGATAATTCTATGTTTTGCTCATGAATCTTGCTATTTACATGAAACAGCACAAAGGTAGTTATAAAACTTAACTTGAGCAAGCGAAAAGATGCGGTTATATTTTGAATTAAACATTATTTGATGTATTTTTGCAGTGTAAAAATTACAAATATAGTCATGGATCAAGAAAATATTGCAGTCACAACAGCGCGTGTTGAGCATAATGGAGTGGATGGATTTTGGTATAAATATCCTCATCCCGCAGTGACAACCGACTGTGTTATATTTGGTTACGATGCTGTTAACGGCACATTAAAGGTACTTCTCATAGAGCGTGGCATCGATCCGCACAAGGGCAAATGGGCCCTTCCCGGCGGTTTCATCAACCCCAGTGAGACAACCGATGAGTGTGCACGTCGCGAACTCAAGGAAGAGACCGGGCTATCAGACGCCTTCCTGGAGCAGTTCCGCTCTTACAGCACCCCCGACCGCGACCCGCGCGAACGAGTGATCACCATTGCCTACCTGGCTCTCGTGCGCATGCAAGACGTTGTGGGAGGTGACGACGCTGCCAGCGCGCGGTGGTTTGACATCAACGACGTGCCGTCGCTGGCATTTGACCACAAGGACATCTTGTGGGATGCCCGGGAATACCTGCGCGTGCGCATCCACTTCAAGCCCATAGGGTTTGACCTGCTGCCCGAGAAGTTCACCATGAGGCAGTTGCAGACCCTCTATGAGGCAATACTGGGAGTGCAGTTTGACCGACGCAACTTTGCCAAGAAGATGCTGCACTTCGACATGCTCACCCAGCTCGACGAGAAGGCAAACCCCAGCCACAAGCGCGAGGCCCTACTTTACAGTTTCAACAAGGAAAGCTACGACACGCTCAAGCGCAAAGGGTTCCGACTGGAATTTTGACCGGGCACAACCGCTTGGACTCACATGAATAGAAACATTATTAACTCTAACAGTAATATTTATGAAACTTAAAATCTTGTGTGCAGCCGTTGTAGCTGCAATGTGTTCCATCGGTTCGGCTGCTGCCGAACGCTGGAGTGCCGAGAAAGCCAATGCCTGGTATGACCAGTTGCCATGGATGGCAGGTAGTGACTACATTCCAGCCACCGCTATCAACCAAATCGAAATGTGGAGCGCCGACACCTATGACCGCGCCACCATCGACAAAGAGCTCGCTTGGGCCCAAGACCTGGGCTTCACCACGCTGCGCGTGTACTTGAGCAGTGTGGTGTGGAAAAACGACCCCGTGGGCATGAAGGAACGCATGGACGACTTCTTGGGCCGTTGCAAGGACCATAACCTGCGCCCAGTGCTGGTGTTCTTTGACGACTGCTGGAACGAGGAGAGCGTGTACGGGTTGCAGCCTGCTCCCAAGCCTGGCGAGCACAACTCGGGGTGGGTGAAAGACCCTGCTATCAGCCTGCGTGCCGACACTGCCGCGGTTTATCCCGTGCTCAAGGCCTATGTGCAAGACGTGCTCAAGCGCTTCAAGGACGATGACCGTGTGCTCATGTGGGATCTCTACAACGAGCCTGGCAACGGCACCAAGCACAACATCTCACTCGACCTGCTCAAGAATGTGTTTGCCTGGGCGCGCGACGTCAATCCCTCGCAGCCTCTCACTAGCGGCGTGTGGAGCGACCAGGGCGAAATCAACACCGTGCAACTGGCATGCAGCGACGTGGTGAGCTATCACTGTTACAGCGACGAGAAGTATCACGCCACAGTCATCGACTCGCTGCAACGCTACGGACGTCCACTGGTGTGCACCGAGTACATGGCACGCACCCATGGCAGCAAGTTCCAGAACATCATGCCATTGCTCAAGAAGCACAAAGTGGTTGCTATCAACTGGGGATTTGTTGCCGGAAAGACTAACACCATTTTCTCATGGGAGAAGAAGATGCCCGACGTGAAAGAACCTCCCGTGTGGTTCCACGACATCTATCGCCAGGACGGCACCCCATTTGACCCCGAAGAAGTGAAACTCATTAAGAGTCTCACTGGCAAGAAATAATGAAATGGGGGTGTGTCGCTGGCACACCCCCATTCGATTCCTGATGAACTTATTGAAAATGCAAAAGCCAAGCTTCCCGAGTGGATGCTTGACCTTTGCAAAAAGTATGACGAGCAAGTCAATAGGTGACCTGTGATTATCGGTCGAAGAGTTCCTTGCCGTAGTCGGTGAGATAGGGCTGGATCTGGTTGTAGCTCAACTTGATTTCTACAAATCCCTCGGCATAACAGCCTATTTCATATACACTGTAAGCAAATTTGATGCCGCTAGCAAGCAAGGTCATGTCGTTCTTGGGTATGCGCTCGGGAAGGCCGAAGCTGCTGTCGTAGTCTGAACTGTTCTTGCGTTCTTTTTTGAGCATCGACAGGATTTTGCTGTCGCAGTCGGGCTTGAAGATGTCGCCATAAGAGATTGCATGGCCTTGCTCGCAGTCAAAGTTGATGATTCCCGACGAGAACGGCATGCCGTGAGCGCCGCCCAGGTAGGTGTCGCCTCCGGTTGCAAATCCCACCACATTGAGTGGCATGTTTTCGGTGATGCGGTGGCACGTCTGTATTTCGGACATCTCATGGCCAAAGTCAATCTCCGACGGATAATTGCTCTGGGAGATCTTGGTGAAATTCATCTCATTAAACTGCCCCGAGTTGAGCCACTTGGCAGCAGCATCGGTGATTGAAGTGGTGCGCTTGTCAAACATCACGCGCGCAATCTCTTCCTGCAACGGGACGATGTCAAAATTGCCCTGTGTGGGCCATTCTATCTCATAGGATTTAGTCAGATAGAAGGTTCCGTCGTCATGCTCTGTGACTTCGTTTGCCATGAAGTAGGTCTTTGCTTCCTTGGTCTCGGTGTCAAGCTTCGAGAAGAATATCTCTTTCTCGGGCTCGATTACCTGTGTAGTGTCGATTGCATCAGCAACGTTCTCGGGATATTTGTTGAAGTTAAAGAAAAACAACCACACAAGCACTCCCGCAATGGCAAGAATGAGTAACAGCGCACCCACGCCAAGGCCAATAAACAAGCCGATGTGAGATTTTTTCTTCACAGGCTGTGGGGTGGCAGCGGCAACCTTGGGTGCTTTGACCGCGGGAGCTGCCGGCACTGCTGTTGCAGGCACGGGGGCTTGGGGCACTGACAGCTTTGCTGCTAGTTCGGGTAATTCTCGGGCCGGTTGCCACGCTTCCATTCCGTCATGCCACACTTGCGTGTCGGGGGTGATGTCGCTCTCCTGCAACTGTTCCAGCGACAGGGGACCCACTTGCTGGTGAGTCGCGTCTAAATAATAGTATTCCATATATTTTATTTTTGTTGATTAGTATCTTATTCTTATTTCAACAGTTTTTTTCAGATAGTCTTCACTTATTAAAATCTTTGCCATGCTACAAAGGTAGTGATATTTTCTGAATAACTAGCGGTTATTGCCATTATTTTATTAATTGTTGTCTGGGGGGAAATCCGCCACTGAATAGCATCCTGACGACAGTCGTCACATTGCATCGTAACCGATGGCCGCAGGCTTCTCTTTGCCTTGTATTTTATGCGAGATTGACATCAAAGGGACAGTCCCTTTGATGGCAATCTCTTATTCATTTCAGGTAAAAACATCGCTTCAAAGCAAAGAATAGGGAAATTTATACTTAAAATAGCATTTTGTTTGCAAAATATTTGGATTGTATTGCATTTTGCTATAACTTTGCAGTGTTTTAAAACATTTGTCAAATAGATTTAATAATTTTACAACATAATTTACTATGGCACTTATACTTCCCACACATTACAGGCAACGCCTGCTTCCCGAGACCACCGAGGTGGCTATCAAGATGGTTAAAGACTCGTTCCAGCGTCAATTATCCAAGGCACTTAATCTGCGCCGTGTCACGGCACCGCTGTTTGTCCTTTCGGGCACCGGCATCAATGACAACCTCAACGGCGTGGAGACTCCAGTCAACTTCACCATCGACTGCATGGGTGGCGCACGTGCCGAGGTCGTGCACTCGCTAGCCAAGTGGAAACGTGTGAAACTGGGCGCTTATGGCATAGCTCCCGACTATGGCCTATATACCGACATGAACGCGATACGCACTAGCGAAGAACTTGACAACCTGCACTCACTCTACGTGGACCAGTGGGACTGGGAGAAGGTGATACTGCCCGAGCAGCGCAGCCTCGACACGCTGGTGGCAACAGTGCGCAAGATATATGCCGCACTACTCGAGACAGAGCAGCTGGTGTATGAGTCATTCCAGCACATCACCCCTCGTCTGCCCAAGGAGATCACGGTGATACACAGCGAGCAGCTGCTGCGCGACTATCCTGGCATGACAGCGCGTGAACGCGAAACCGAGGCGGCACGCAAGCACGGAGCTGTGTTCATCGTGGGCATAGGCGGCAAGTTGAGCAATGGCGAACCGCACGACGGACGTTCGCCCGACTATGACGACTGGAGCACTCCTAACAGCGACGGATTCATGGGGCTCAACGGCGACATCATTGTGTGGGACAGCATCTTGGAATATCCGGTTGAACTCTCGTCGATGGGTATCCGTGTCGATGCCGAGTCGTTGTTGCGACAGCTCGAGATAGCCGGCGAACTGGGGCGCACCCAGCTGCCTTTCCACAAGTCGCTGCTCGAGGGCAAGCTGCCGCAGTCGATGGGCGGAGGTATAGGTCAGAGCCGCCTGTGCATGTTCCTGTTGCAGAAGGCCCACATAGGCGAAGTGCAGGCAAGCATCTGGCCGCAGGACCAAGTGGAGAAATGCCGTGCAGCTGGTATCACGCTCATGTGATGGAATGTGTTTTGAGTGATTTTTTTTGGAACTTCACGTTTTTTTCTTAAATTTGCAGTCTGCAATACTATTATTAACTCATTAACAACATTACATTATGAAGAAATTCTTATTTGCTATTTTAGCAGTAGCTGCAATGGTGTGCGTGTCTTGTACCAAAGAAAACGCAAAACCTTCTCCCACTGGTGATGCCGATGCCGACGCAAAGGCTCTCGTTGAGTATCTGAACACTCGCGTTGACAGTCTCAAGACTACCGCCGATTTCGATGCTTTCCAGGCCGAGCTGGATTCACTCCAAGGCGTATATGACAAGGCTTATACTGACCCCGAGGCAAAGGCTAA
The DNA here is from genome assembly GCF_045598405.1 of Sodaliphilus sp. Taxonomy (NCBI): domain Bacteria; kingdom Pseudomonadati; phylum Bacteroidota; class Bacteroidia; order Bacteroidales; family Muribaculaceae; genus Sodaliphilus; species Sodaliphilus sp. Next base: position 793 of record NZ_JAZLLZ010000156.1, on the reverse strand, counting down.
ATTTGAAGAGGCTAGCGAGAAGTACAGCAACGAGCTTGGTTTCAAGGCTAAGTTTGAAGGCAAGGCAATGGAAATCGGTCTCCAGGCTCTCAAAGAGATGGTAAGCGATCCTTCAGCACTCGAAGGTGCAGTTGAAGAAGCACAGGAAGCCAAGGAAGAAGTTGAAGGCACTGCTAAAGAGGCTGCCGAAGAAGTGGGCAAGGCTGTGGAAGACGCCAAGAAAGTAGCCGACGATGCCAAGAAAGTTGCTGACGACGCCAAGAAGAAAGCCGACGACGTGCAGAAGGCTGCCAACGCAATAGGCAACATGCTCAGGTAATTACAGCATTCTGTTGAATTGCATCCCATAAAAAACAGGGGTCTATTTTCCGCGGAAAATAGACCCCGTTTTCATGTGTCCAGTAAAAGAGGAAATAGTTTTTTATTTACCGTACACACATTAGTATTCCAGCCCTCGCCCATTTCGACTAGCATCAGTCGTGGTGCCTTGGCACTGGGCTGGCGCATGACGTGGGTGCCCTGTTGCGTGCCGCGAATCAAGGACAGGCCAGAGGGGACCGCGTAACTAAATTCAATCGTACCGGCCGATACTGCCGGAGCCACTGCTGCCAGGGCTAGCAGCATGGCACTGCATTTCATTATAATTCTATTCATAACTCAACTTTAGCATATGGAACAATCTGAATTTCACCTATTTGCTCCGATTAGCGTCCTACTGGACGCATCTGCTTGTTGATACTATACCCCCACCGCCACTTCGTTCGGCGGTGGGGGTTATTCAGGTATTGTCCTG
>NZ_JAZLLZ010000155.1:0-13739 GCF_045598405.1 Sodaliphilus sp. | reverse complement strand
AACGGCACCGTTGCCATCGACATCGGCACGGCCTCCATAGTTGCTTGCCGTGTCCTTGCCCAGGATGATGTTGGTCAAGATATTTGCATCTGTGATGTCAACCTCGCCGTCACCATTCACGTCGCCCTTCTTGCCTTCGGGTGTGTTGGGCCACAAATCAATGAACAACTCTTGACCCTGGTAGAAGGTAAAGTCAAGGTAAGAACGCCCCAAGCCTGTATAGAACGGGCGTGAAGTGTCTGATGGACGGCTGAATTTCTTAGCATTGCAGTCCCAGTAGTAGCCACCTACAAGTGGGCTGAGATTAACATCGTCGCGTGACGATGCACTGAAATTTGAAGTTCCTATGGGGTTAGTCGAACGATTGATTTTATAAATCTTTCCAGGGGTGAGATCTGTCAAAATTACGCCATTGTGGGCTCGCACAGAGTTGACACGAGCCGTCTTTATGGTATTGTCGTTAGCAAACCCTGATGCCACATAGGCATTAACGCCCGAAGTGGCGAAATCAAGAGGAATACATACACCCAGATTGTAGTTGTCATAATCGGGCTTTACATAAACGGCAAGCGCATCCCTGGGATCGCTGTTGTCATTTTTGTTCCAGCTGCTATAGTCCTTGTTCCAGTAGTTGCTATAAAGCACCTCATTGTTAACATAAACCATGAAGCCGCTTGCATTAAAGCCATAGTATTGAGCGTCCCATGTGCGGGGCTTTGTACCGAGGATAACAAGCTCCTTGAGTTTGGTAGCCTGGAAAAATGCACCAGTGCCAAATCGTGTGCACGTCTCGGGAATGGTGAGCGAGGTGACCGATGTACCAGTGAAGGCCCTGTAGCCAATGCGTTCCAGTGCCGTCATCCTTGAAAGGTCGGTTGCGGTCATATTACTGAAATTAGTAAAGCAAGAGTCATCTATTTCGGTCACCAGGTACTTCTTGCCATTGTTCTCCAAGTAATTAGATGCCGTGAAATTGTTAGGTATTGAAATTGTAGGACATCTCACATACTTAACCTTGCCGTCATATCGCACACCATCCTGGTAGAATGCTTGATCACTTATAATGGTTGCCGGTTCTTTGAGTCTAGAAAATTCAATATCATACACGGTTTTATATGCAAAGTCGAATGCACCACCCAAGATATTGTCCGACTTGAATGCACTGCCTATCTTGTCGCGCATTACAAAGGTTTTGCCCACAGGTACATACAACTTACATGTACTGGGTACATTTGTGAAGCGGAACTGGTCCCACTCAGGAGGATACTGATTGAGGTATATTTCCTGAACTTTACCCATACCCCTGAACGCATCGGTCGACAGGCTTTTAATAGAGTTGGGAACAACAATTCTGTTAACCGCTGTACCATAGAAAGCATCGGCACCGATTGAAATGATAGTTGTGGGAAGGATTACATCACCATGGTAATTTTTATATCCTTTATAACCAGTAGGAAATACGCCGTTGAGTTTACAGTTCTTGAATGCATTTGTGCCTATGTAACGCAAAGTCTTAGAGAACTCAAACGCCAATAGATTGGTACATCCTTCAAATGCACTTTTTCCTATATATTTTACATTGGGAAGTGCTACACTTTTAATTTGGGCATTGATAAAGGCTTCATTAGCAATAGAGTCAACATTTGTACCTCCGTAATAAGAATATTGTTCAGAGTATGAACTCTTAATGCGCGGGGCGATGCTGGTGAGTGCAAATTGTTTTTGACCTACATCATAGAAATCTGGTATATTATATAGATTGTCATCATCCGCAAACATGGGCGGCTTAACCATAGAGCATCGGCCTGCGTAAGATTTTCCGTCATTTCCGGTACAAGGCACTGTGCTGGTGACTGTTGCGGCGATACCATTGTGATTTATCAAGTCAAATGACACGAGTCCTCGCGTGTTGACGTCTTGAACTTCTCCCCATCCATTGGCCTTGTAATAGTCTTCACTACCATACGGCACATAGAGGTGAGGTTTATGGGCATCGGTGAAAATCTTGCTTACAACAAAAGGACCTTTCTTGTTGACGAAGAGATGGTTGAGATATTCACACTTGCGGAATGCGTCGGGTTCGATGGTCTGAATCGTGGCTGGAATAACCAGTCGCTCGACCTCTGAACAGTAAAAAGCATCACTCTTGATGGTCTTGATGCCGTAGGGCAAAATAACCCAAGACTTGTAATCTATGTAGTCAAAGAAAGCCTCGGTCTCTACAATAGTGGTATTGCCGTGAACTTTCATTAACGTATCATATTTGGCTCCTCTGGGAACATACAGGATTGAATTGTAGTCCTTGGTGTAGAGCGCATTATTGTAATCGGCATAGTATTTGTTGTTAGCGTTCACCGTGAAAGTGCTGAGATTAGAACACTCTCTGAATGCCATACGGCCTATCGATGTCACCGAAGCCGGTATCTTAATCTCACTGACACCCGAGTTGGCAAAAGCAAACGCATCGATTTTAGTCAAGCCTTCCTGCAGGGTTACCTTTGAGAGTTGGTCGCACGACTGGAACGCCTGGACGCCCAGCTCTACGGCAGCGCAATCGAGAGTCTTAAGACTAACACACCATCCAAATGCGAGTTTACCCACATGGCCTATCTTGTCGCTAATCTTCAGCGAGACAATGTTGGTGTTCCCCCTAAATGCCTCATCCTTGATTTTAGTCACGCGGTAGAATCTGGTAGGGTTACTGCCACGCGAGAGGATGTTGGGGATAGTAAGGTCAAGCGACTGTGCGGCCTTGCCGGTAGCGTTGAGGCCCACACAGGTTATCTCGCCATACTCGGCGCTGTTAACATACTCCTTAGTGATGAGATAAGTACAATTCTGGAAATTGAAATCATCGCCCACGGCAGCCATGGCACTCACAGCCACTGCAACCATAACGAATAAGGATAGTAATTTTTTCATATTGTTGTAGTGTTTTGATTTTCTGATAAGTAATTTACAAAAGTAATAAATTTTACATTATTTATGGGGGGGTAACATTATTTAACAGTTTTTTGTAATAGGTAACTATTCACCAATGGAACTCCCCGCGCAGATCTCACTGAACTCACTGATTTAATAATAACTGAAAGAAATTAAAATAATTAGAATAATTTCTTATTCAGTTAAATCAGAGCAATCTGTTGTAACTATACTACAATAGATTTTATGCAGATTCCCCGCGCGGATCTCACTCACACAAAGCATAAGCCAAAGAGAGGCTGGAAGCCGATACGCAGAACGCAGTTCTGCACATAACCCTGTCCTAACTGAGCGCAAGCGAAGGCAGGGCAGGGTAAACGCGATACGCTGTACCGCGGTTGAAGACCGCTACCTTGCACGTTTCGAGGTTGCGGTCTTCAACCGCGATTTTATTACACTTCACACCCCCCCACCGGCAGTCCGCAGGTCTGCGACCAGCGGTTAACCAAAGTTACGACCTCCCTGAGGTCTAAAAAATCCACTATATATATTTTTTCAATGAAAAAAAATCAGTGTTATCAGTGAGATCCGCGCGGGGAGTTCCATTGGTGAATAGTTACAGCTTTTATAATAAATTAGCAATAGTTGTTATCAAATGCTAAAGTTGAATAACAAGAAACCGCCTGGCGGGGTGTGCGGGGCGGTTTCTTGGTGGTGGATGTGTGGCGTTACTTTATTACCTTGGCGGTTGTGGTGGTGCCGTCGGTGTAGGTGACGTGCACGATGTTGATGCCGCGGAAGGGAATCACGCTCTCGCGTCCTGCCACGTCGTAGTATTTCACGCTGGCTATCTCCTTGCTTGCATCGAGGTTGTCCACACCGGTGACGATGCCGTTGACAGCCGGATAGTCTATGTCGAGGAAGAACGTCTTGGAATTCACGGCACGGGCATTGCTAGAGATGATGTTGTAATTGTAGCATATTGCCGGTGGGGCTTCAACATTGCTAAACGTAGATGAGTTGCTGCAGCCGGCTTTGAGGATGATTATCGAACCATTCACATTGCCTGACAAGCCGCTGATGAAGTCGGCATCCAGCACTTCTTTGTTGATGAACTCGCCGTCAACAATCATGCACAGCGGTGTGCCGGAGTCTTCATGTGTCATCACGCCTATGCTTTCTATGGAATTAGTGAATGTGGCAGTGTTGCACGACATCACCTTGCTGGGGTAAAACAAATCGTCGTCCAGTGTGTAGTCCAGCTGCACGCGTTTTTTGCTGCTGCGGTTTCCGGCATCGGCGTCGGCCACGTAGCTGTCATAGGAGTAGATGTCATAGTATCCTTTCTTGTCCTTGAGCATAGGGTCGCTTTTGTTTTCGGGACCAGTCCAAGCAGTGCGCAGGTAGTACATGTAGTAGTACTTCTTGTTTCCATTTATATCATCTTTGCACCACTTTGCCAGATCGGCACTGATGTGGCGGTAGTTGTTGTCTGCATCAACGTAGTGGGGAGGTGTAGAGCCGTGTGGTGTAGAGTTTGCTCCCAGCTCGCGGCCTATTATCAGGTTCTTGAACTCGTCGGTGAAGTTTTCGCCAAGGTGGGTCGACGGGATGTTAAGTGCCGCAAGGTGCATGTTCTGCACGTGGATGTCGCGCAGTTCGGTGCAGCCGCTCAGGTCGAGTTTGTGCAGCCAGTTTCCCTTGGCCTTCTGGCGGTTGGCAAATGCCGAGTTGTGTACCCACAGCGACTGCAGCTTGGTGTGCTTGCTCATGTCGAGTTCGCTGTTGTAGGTTGCGTGGGCATAGAGGAACGCCAGGTAGGGGAAGTTGTCAACGAGTTTCTGCAGGCTGTAGTTGCTGTCATACCCTATCATGGTGTCAAAGATACTGAGCACCTTCATGTTCTCGTTGTGGCTGGCGTTGATCTGCGTCAGTTCAACGCAGTGGTCGGTGTTGAGCTGCTCCAGGCTTTCCAGCTGGCTGATGTCTATTGACTTGATGTGGGCATTGTTGTTGAGGTTCAAGTACTTGAGGTTCTTGAGGTTCTTGATGCCGGTTTGACCGAAGTCAATGATGTCGGCAAAGTCGAGGTCAATGTACTCGAGCTTGGTGTTGTACTTCAGGTTCATCTCGCCGTCCTGGATGATGCTGAAGATACCGCCATAGGTGGCAGCGTTGGTGCCATACTTGGCGCGGCACATGTCCAGTGTCTTGAGCTCGGTGAAGTACTCGATGCCCTTGAGGCTGTTCACGCCTTCAAACTGTGTGTAACTCTTGCCATCTTGTGTAGTGTGGGGTTTTTCGTCGCCATACTCGCCCAGTCCGTTGAACTCGGTGAGGGCGGCGATGGTCTCGGGCAGGATCACGACGTGCTCGCCGCTGCCAGCCTTGGCATAAGTGTCAAAGTTGGCACCCAGGGTCGCTGTGCCGGTAATCTGGTGGCTGTTCTCGTTGTAGATGCGGGCATAGCCTTCCTTGATGAGGAACTTTTGGAAGTAGCTGTCGGGCACAGCATAGTAGGGCATTGCAGCGTTGCCCACGGGCTCGAGGATCCACTTCTGAGCATCGCTGTTGTTGCTGGAGTATAGTTGCACGTTGGTGCTGTTGGCCATTGTACCGCCATTGACATCGAGCACAAAATCTTTGTTTTTCTTGCTGATGATGGTGTAAGAACCGTCGTCGTTGCGCACAAACTTCCACAGCTGGTTAGTGCCACCGTTATACTCATACATGAGGATGTTGTTGCCGTTGCTCACCGTGGTGGGATTGCCTTGGATGGTAAGGCAGTTGCCGTTGCGCGAGATGGTGCAGTAGCCGTCGGCGCGGTGGGTGATTTCGAAGGTCTGTCTGGTTTTGTAAATAATTACATCAGCGTCGTTCTCCTTGCTGTCACCGCTCACGTCGATGCCATATTCCATGTCCTTCTTGCATGACAGCCTGAAGGTGCCCACCTGCTTGGGCAGTGTGAGCTCCATGAGCTTGCGGCCTGCGTAGGGGCCTGAGCCAGGAATGCGGTAGAAGCGGCCTATGCCGTCGCTCGCGTATGAGTCCTCGGCACCGGCTGTGTAGTGAGCGATACCCTGATTGGTAACCAGTATCCACATGTCTACGGCGGTGGTCACGCCGTTAGCGTCTGAGAGGTTGACGGCGATGCTTGATCCGTAACTTGAGTTGTCGGCAGTACCCAGTCCAGCCTGAGGCAAGTGGACGTTGGCGCCAGTGTTCCATGAGCCGCTCTGCTTGCGGATGAGGTTGGCGCATCCCTGTGTCCGGTTGTTGAGGTAGTCAACGACAAATCCATATTCATTACCGTTGCTCATTGTGAAGGGAGCGAAGGCTGTGCCATTGGTGTTGCCCAGTATGCCGCCTGTGGTCTCGGCCTGTGTGGCATTGCCGTTAGTTACCCATTTGTACTTGATGGGATTAGTGTTCATTGAGTTAACCCAGAAATAGCTGTCGTCCACAGGGTCGATGTGAGGCGTAGTGCTCAGGGTGATGGGAAGCGTTGTTTTCTCCATCGTGGTTGTTCCGATGCGGTAACGAATTGCCTTGTTGTCGCGTACAAAGAAGATATAGTTGTCGCTCATGCCGAAGTGGTCACCGACGCGTGAAAGTTCGCTTGTGGTGACATTGAGCACGACAGAGGGGGCTGCGTCAATATTGTCCCAGCAATATACCTTGATGGGTGATGTGCTTGAACTCGGTGCTGTGGTGAGGTTGGCGGCATAAATCTTTCCATTGCGATACTGCACGCCGCACACAGAGAATGTACCACCGCTCACACCGCTCATATTGAGGTTCTTGATGAGAGTGCCGGTCTTGGCGTCGAGCACATGGATGTTGCCGTCGGTAGTTGCTACGAATACCTTGCCGTCGCCGTAGCACAGGTTGCGGGCGTCGCTGTTGTAGCTGTTGTTGCGCCACACCTCGCTCCACTTGTCAAGCGACTCGATGCTGGCAAGGGAGGGAACGATGTCGGGGATAACGGTGGGGTCGGGCTCGTTGATGGTTGTGGGCTCATACTCGTTGCCGGCCGCGTCGACTGCTGTCACTGCAAACCAGTAGCCGTTACGGTACTGAGTGGGGATCTCCACGCTGTTGCCATAAGGAGCAGCGATGAGGTAGTCTCCCTTGATACCGTCGCTGCCCTTGCTCTTGGCGAGCAACACGCTGTTAGGTATCGCATACACTGCATACTGCGCACCGCGGTCGCTGGTCACCTTGTCCCACGACAGAGTGTTGCCGTTGAGCGCCAGGTTGCCGGGGGCACTGTAGTTGCCCTTGGGCATCCAGCTCATCACCGGGCGCAGCGACGGACGGGTGAAGACGTTGTTCTCGATGTAGTTGCGCATGTCGGTCTTGGTCTGCAGCCACTTTATTGAGAACAGGATGCTGCCGGGGGCATTGTTGCGTGTCTTTGAACGATTGAGGTCAACCTCGCTCTTGAGCTCGGAGAACGTGCTGGGGTTTTCCCACTTGATGATGTTGCTGGTGGAGGCCTGTGACTCACCGCTGGCAATGTAGTGACTTGCATAGCAGTGGCGGCCGAAGATGTTGGCCACGTTGCTCCACCAGTCTATCTGGGTGCCGTAAGCATTGGTGCTGTGGGTTGTTGCCCAGTAGAGCTGCGGCGAGATGTAGTCGATAGAGCGGTCCTTGAGCCAAGCCAGGGGGTCGCTGTAGATTTGGTTGTACTGCCAGTCGTTGTTACAAGGGTTGGCGCTGACGCCGTCGCTGGTGTACTTGTTGCCCGATGTCGAAACGCTGCCGGCAATACCAGCGGGCGAGATACCGAAGGTCATGTTGGGGTCAATCGACTTGATGGTGGCGTACAGCTCTTTCACCATTGTGTTCACATTGCTGCGGCGCCAGTCGCCTATCGAGAGGGTGCCGCCTTTGTTCTTGTAGCTCTGGTAGGTGCTCCAGTCGGTGGCAGTGTTGTTCTCAGGAATGAGGTTGGGATAGAAGTAGTCGTCAAAGATGATACCGTCCAGGTCATGATATCCGGCAAGCTCGGTGACGACGTTCTTGAGGTGTTGCAGCGACCAGGGGTCACCGGGGTTGAGGGTGTAGTAGTAATTATGGTTGATGATGTGCTGCTGCATCTCCCTGTCGAGCGAATTGTTCCAGCCGGCGTTGGTGGTGTGCCACACATAGGTAGCGCTTGCGTTGCCGCTGTAGCGGTAGGGGTTGAGCCAAGCAAGCGCCTGCATGCCGCGCTTGTGGCACTCGTCGATGAAGAACTGCAACGGGTTCCATGTGGGGTCGCTCGGTGCGGTGCCGCGTGTGCCGGTGAGCCACTGCGACCACGGCAGGTACTGTGACGGGTAGAACGCGTCGCTCATGGGAAGAGCGTGGAAACTAGCCGAGTTGAGGTGAGCCTCCTGCATCGCGTCGAGGATGGCGATCATCTCGGCCTTTTGTGCTGCGATTGCAGTAGCACTGGTGCCCTTGGTGGTGGGCCAGTCCATGTTGCTCACGCAAGTGAACCAACCCGAGCGGAATTCGCGCTTGGGGTCGGCATGTCCAGTGAATGCCATGCTCGCAATGAGCAATAGCACCAATAGACGAAGTTGTTTCAATTTTCTCATAATACAGTTATTTTAGTTTTGTCGTTATATCTTCAATGCGTGGCCCGTAATGCAGTTAAAATAATTCATCTTGAAAAGGGGGTGTTGTAAAAAATATTCGTCCACCCTTTTTGTGTAAAGAATTACTCTAATTGTTTTTGCTGCATGCAGTTAGTGCCTCGCACCACTGCCATGAATGGTCTAGTTTGTAATTTTCCTTTCGTATCGTTATGCAAATTTATGAAAAAAAACTGATATTTCCTACAATAATCACAATAAATACACCTAACCTCTCTGGCCTCTCTGGCCTCTCTGGCCTCTCTGACCTCTCGGGGAACCCGGGGAACTCGGGGAAGTTTTCTCTCGCGGATTACGCAGATGGCGCAGATTGTTTTTTTATTTTCTGAAAATTTTAACCTGCTTTCTGTTCCCCGAGAGTGAAAACTGAAAGAAATTATCCGAAATTATTCAAAATTTTTTATTTCTGTTCTTTCAGTCTTAAAAAAAACTCGCAACAAGAATTTCTTTTAATTTCTTATAATTTCTTTCAGTCAAAGAGCCTCTAAACGAAAAACTTCCCCGAGTTCCCTGAGAGATCAGAGGAAAAACTAAAAGTTACTATGTTTGCAGACGTAAACATAGTAACTTTCAGTCAAAAAGCTTCTGAACGAAGTTTCCCGGGTTCCCTGAGAGGTCGAGTTGCCCGGGAGGATAGTTGCTTTTACTTGGCTGTGAGCGTGCCGATAACGCTGGTTGTGCCCTTGGCGGTGCTGCCTAGATACAAGCCGTGGAATGCGGTTGTTGCATCGGTGGGTGCCGCGGTGCTGTACTTCACGTTATAGTTGCTGCCCTTGACCATGCCCTTGGCTGTGAACAGCGCGAGGGTGCTGTTGCATGCGGCCTCGAAGCTGTAAGTCACGAGGTTGTTGCCACTGGCGTCGGCGAGGGTGTAGTAACGTCCGGGCTGGTAAGACACGCTGCTTGTGTAGAAGTTATAGCCCTGTGCCGCATTGCTGATGGTGCTGCTGCCGCCTCCTCCGCCTTGTGCTCCGCCAGCGCTGATAGCGATGCCGGTGCCTGTGATCTGGATGTAGCTGTTGTTGTCGCAGTCAAGGCCTTCCTCGGGCGACGCCTTGGTGGTGTAGGCAAACACGATGCCGTTGCCTATGGTGATGGCTCCAGTGCGTCCGGCATTAGAATCCACGGCATCGTTGCCATAGCCGTAGCACACTGTGACACCGCCGTTGAAGTAGATGTTTCCGCTAGAGTTGATGCAGTCGTCATAGCACTTGAAATAGTGCTTACCGCCCTCAATGTAGATGGCAACTTTCGACTCCAGGCCCTCGGCGCCGTTGGTAGTGGTGGTGACCTCTGTCTCGCCACCATAGACGCGAATTTCGCCCATGACCTTGATTCCCTTGGCCGACGAGCCGCTTGAGCTGCCGCCTCCGCCGGGCCATCCACCACCGCCTCCGCCGCTAGTGCTGCCGCCCAGTGCCGCGCCAGTAGTAGAAACGTTGAGCGTGGGGCCGCTGCCGCCCTGAACGCCCTGGGTGTATTTGCCGTTCACCTTGATTCCCTTGCCGCCGCTGCCTGTGGCCTTGAGGGTGATGTTGCCGGCATTGAGAGCAGTGTTGCCGTCGCTCTTGAGGCATTTGGCTGTGTAAGACGCGTTGTTGGTGCCGGTCTGCCCAGCTCCGGTCGCGGTGACGTTGAGCGTGCCGCCATTGGTGGTGATGCTGCCGTTGGCGCTGATACCCTTGCCTGCCGCTCCGCTAGAATTGATGGTGAGTGTGCCTGCATTCTGCACGAAGTCTTGAGCTTTGATGCCAGTGCAGTAACTTGCGTCGCTGTTGATCACCTTCATCGCTCCGCTGGGAGTGAGGGTGATGCTGCCGCCATTGATGGTCACAGTGGCCTTGCTCTTGATGCTCTTGCTCATGTCGCCGTTGTTCTTCACGGTCACTGTACCGGCAGCGATAGTCACATTGCCGTCGGCCTTGATGCCTGCGGCGTTGTACCCTGTGCCCTGGTCTTCGCTGGTGTCGCTAGTGCCGCCATAGGACGAGGTGACGTTGCTCAGCGTGTAGGTGCGGGTGGTGCTGCTAGTCGAGTAACTGCTAGAGATAGAGTAGTACACGTCGCTGCCGCTGGTGGGAGCGGTGAAATTGCCGCTCTTGATAGTGTAAGTGGTGTTGCGGCTGGTGTAATTGTCGCTCTTGAAGTAATAAGTGCCGCCGTCGGCAGTCTTGAAGTCGTAATAATAGAATGTCATGGTCGAGTAGCCCGACGACTTGCTCTCCGTCTGGGTGAGTTCCTGCACCAGGGTGCCGTCGCTCTTGTAGAGATAAACCTTGCTCCACGCGCTCGAACCGCCGAATCCTCCTCCGCTGCTGGGCTTGGACACATACACCTTATAGCTTGCCTTGGGCTGGTCGGGGGTAGTGCCGGAGTTCTCGGCTGTGCCGCCCTTGCCGTTGGCGGTGATGTCGATGACGGTAGTGGCTGCGGTCTGGTCGATGGTGATGTTGCCGTCGGCGCTCAAGCCTTTGCCTCCGTCGGCAGTGTTGTTAATGGTGACCTTGCCGCCGCCGATGGTTATATCCCCTTCGGCCTTGACCGCAGTGACATAGCTGATGTCGCCATTCTCGTTGATGAGCGAACCGCTCTGGCTGATGGCCACGTCGCCACCGGTCATCACGAAACTGCCGGCAACCTTGAACCCCTTGGCTGCACTGCCAGTGGTGGTGAAATCAATCTTACCGGCGCTCACGGTCACGTCGCCAGTATTCTCGGGTTCGTCAAGCGCCACGTCATTGTCGTCGGTTTCCTGACTCACCTGCAAGGCATCGTCGCCCACGCCTTTCACGGTGACGTTGCCGCCCTTCATGGCAAAGTACTGGTTGATGTTGAAACCGTCGTCCACTGCACCCAGGACATTGATGGTGCCAGTGGTCTTCTTCAACTCGACATATTCCTTGCCCCAGAATGCGTGACTGGTGTTGCCCGTGATGTTGAGCGTGCCAGCACCCTTGATCTCGGTGTGGCCTTTCACGGCGAAACACCCCTTCTGCTTGCCGTTCTTGCCATCGACAAGGTTGCTGGTGGTGCCGTCCACGAGTTCCACAGCAATGCGCTTGCCGTCACGTATGTTGATGGCAGCACTGTCGGGGTTAGTGATTGACACTCCGTCGAGCACAAGCGTCATCTTGTAGTCGCCGTTCTGGTAGAAAGAACCGTTGCTTGTGCTTCCCTGCAAGGTGTAGTAATACTCACTTGCCACGCTAGCGTCTTGCAGCACAGCCACATGAGCTCCGTTCACCCTGGCAGTGATGTGAGAGGCAATATTGCCTGCCACCTTCACCTCGGCACGGTTGCCGTTGTAAGTCACCACGATGTTGTCATCGTCAAAATCGCTTGCATCGACACAAATGCTGTCGATCTCGTTCAGTGCAAAAGTCTTGCCCATCACATTAAGCTGCCCCGAGTCGTAAGGCATCTTACCCACAACAGCCGAGGGGTAGGCATACTTCACGTCGCCCACGCACACCCACATTGTCTGCTGGGCGCACATTGCCACGAACGAAGCGATCAGTGTTAAGAGAATAAATGTTTTTTTCATATAGATTGTAAATTGTAGTTAGCCGGCATTCACATGCCAATGGAGATTGTGCAAAATTAATAAAAAATCATCAAATAGAGCAAATTTTTTTTCATTTTTCGCAACTTTGGCACAATTTGTGCTATTCATAAACAAAACGAAGCTATAAAATAAAACATGAGACATCTCCTTACATTACTTGTTATTACCCTAGTAGCGGTCACATCGTGCGGCAACAATGAGTCGCACGACGTGACGACCACACCACAACAAGACCAACACTACACCGAGTCAACCCTCACCGACCCCACTGACCACTACGAATACACACACGACACCCCCGACTCGCAAGCTCTTGTTGTTGAAATCACGAAAGTCGAGCAAGAGCCATCCTCCCAGCCTCAACCCCCTGCCAAGGTTGCCACATGGCATGACTTCTATAACAACCGCAGCAAGGCATGGAACGAAGGATATGACCAGGGCTATGAGGATGGCTACGAGGACTCTGACACAGGCGACTACGGTGACAGCTACAACACCAAATGCCGCTACAAAGGCAAGAACCGCAAGGACTATAAAGACGGCTATGCCTATGGCTATCACGACGGTTTCGAAGCCGGCAAAGAAGACGACGGCGAGTATGACTATGATTACTAACCGCTGCCAGCGTTAGCGAGGCATTGCGGGCAAGGCTGTCGCATAGATAATCCTATAGCCGACTAATCACTTTGCAGCATTGATGCTGTCGCAGGCTTGCACGGCGGTGCTGTCATGTGCGCAATGAGGTGTGCAATATTTATATAAACTATCAGGGGTAATTCTCACAGCAGTGTTGTCAGGAGTGGGAAGAGGCAATGCTTTGCGTGAAGACAATGCCTTGACTGCACTCTTGAGTTCCTTGCTGGGGCCAAGCAACGGGAATGAGCCAATTTTTGGATATACTTTAACTTTAGCGCCACGCTTGGCGTTGCTCACTGCCCTATTGACCTTTTGCTCAGTTTGCTGCTGTATTTTTTTAATAAGAGCCGTGCACTGTGCCGATGCTGATGCGGTAAATGCCAACATCGCGACAAGGATAAAAACAAGCTTTTTCATAACCGTAAAAATTTTTTCGGTTCAAAGGTACTAAAAAATCACGACAGTGCAAAGTAAATGTAGTGCCTAGGTTTCGCTTTTGTCCACACATTCAAAAACGAAGTGCGAAAATCTGGCTTAATCTGTACTATAGCGCATAAAACAAACCACACCTTCAAGAAATGCAACACGCATTGCGTCCAGTAGGACGCTAATCGGAGCAAATAGGTGTAACTCAAATGTTTTCACATGCTAAAGTTGAGTAATTTTTTGATGTGCTAAAGTTGAATATATAAGCGTTTGTTTTTCTGTAGAAAGGGACTAAAAACAAAAAAAGGCGCTTCGCTTGAAATCAACTAAAAATTAACAAAAAAATTATTCTTTGTCAACATCTCGTAACTATTCAGCAATGGTATTCTGGGTAATATCCCCGCGCAGATCTCACTGATAACACTGATTTAATAATAACTGAAAGAAATTAAAATAATTAGAATAATTTCTTATTCAGTTAAATCAGAGCAATCTGTTGTAACTATACTACAATAGATTTTTTGCAGATTCCCCGCGCGGAT
>NZ_JAZLLZ010000154.1:0-22502 GCF_045598405.1 Sodaliphilus sp. | reverse complement strand
ATAACTCAACTTTAGCATATGGAACAATCTGAATTTCACCTATTTGCTCCGATTAGCGTCCTACTGGACGCATCTGCTTGTTGATACTATACCCCCACCGCCACTTCGTTCGGCGGTGGGGGTTATTCAGGTATTGTCCTGTCGGACAATAAATTAGCAATATTTATTATCAAATGCTAAAGTTGAGTTCTATAAAAGGTACGGAGAACACAGAGGTAATTACAACTGATGTCGCATGCTGTGGCATACATTCTATTGGCGATTCGTTATTCCGTACCTAAAGGCACGGGACATTATTATCTACTTTTTACAGCCATTTCGGCGTACCGATGGCACGCCTGCATGGCTGCCTACAATATCACATCCCAAGAGGGATGTTTCTAACTCAACTGTAGCATATGAAACCATTTGAGCCTCACCTATTTGCTCCGATTAGCGTCCTGCTGGACGCGGTGCATGTTGATACCATACCCCCACCGCCACTTCGTTCGTCGGTGGGGGTTATTCAGGTATTGTCCTGCCGGACAGTAAATTAGCAATAGAATTTTGCAGAGTCCCCGCCCAGGCCTTATGAAAATCTTTCTCTCGCACAAAGCATAAGGCAATGAGAGGCTGAAAGCCGACACGCAGAACGCAGTTCTGCACATAACCCTGTCCTAACTGAGCGCAAGCGAAGGCAGGGCAGGGTAAACGCGATATTCTATACTGCGGTTGAAGACCGCCACCTTGAAACATAACAAGGTGGCGGTCTTCAACCGCGATTTTGTCACACTTCACACCCCCCCACCGGCAGTCCGCAGGTCTGCGACCAGCGGTTAACCAAAGTTACGACCTCCCTGAGGTCTAGAAAATCCACAATATATATATTCAATGAAAAAATCAGTGAGATCATTGAGATCAGCGCGGGGAGTTCCATTGGTGAATAGTTACCCCTAATCTCTTAAAATCATAGATTTATTTCTTGTGGGCGAGCATGTATTGTGCGATCTGGACTGCGTTGAGGGCTGCGCCTTTCTTGATTTGGTCGCCACAGCACCAGAATGCTAGTCCGTTGTCGCTGCTGGTGTCGCGGCGAATGCGGCCTACATAGACGGGGTCCTGGCGTGTGCAGTGGATGGGCATGGGGTAAGTGTTGCTGCGAGGTTCGTCCATAACCACGACACCTGGCGCGAGGTGCAGGGCGGCACGTGCCTCGTCGGGGCTGATGGGACGCTCGGTCTCGATCCACACTGCCTCGCTATGGGCACGCATGACGGGCACACGCACGCATGTTGCGCTCACGCGGATGTCGCTGTGCATGATCTTGCATGTTTCCTTAACCATCTTCATCTCCTCACGTGTGTAGTCGTTGTCCTGGAAAACGTCGATGTGTGGTATCACGTTGTAGGCGAGCTGGTGCTGGAAGTGCTTCACTGTGGTTTCACCCTTGGCAGTAGCAATCTCGCTGTGCTGCAGTGCAAGCTCATCCATCGCAGCAAGACCAGCACCGCTGGCAGCCTGATAGGTTGCCACCTGCACGTTCTTGATGTGTGAGATATTGTCGAGGGGCTTGAGCGCCACTACCATGATGATTGTTGTGCAGTTGGGGTTAGCAATGATGTTGCGTGGAGCATTGAATGCGTCGTCGCCGTTCACCTCAGGAACTACCAGAGGCACGTCGTCGTCCATGCGGAATGCGCTGCTGTTGTCAATCATGATGCAGCCATACTTGGTGATGGTCTCGGCATACTCCTTAGCGGGACCGGCTCCCATCGAGACGAAGGCGATGTCGATGTCCTTGAAGTCGTCGTTGTGCTGCAGCAGTTTCACCACATGGTCTTTACCGCGGAATGTAAAGATGCGTCCAGCACTGCGCTGCGACCCAAAGAGCACAAGCTCAGTTACGGGGAAGTTCTGCTCGTCGAGCACTCTCATGAATTCTTGTCCCACGGCGCCACTAGCGCCCACGATTGCTACTTTCATTTTCAGTCTAAAATATCGTTATTAAGTTGTTATATTTGTAACTACTCACCAAAAACTTTTTTGCGGAGTCCCCGCGCAGATTTCACGGATTACACAGATTTTATAATAACTGAAAGAAATTAAAATAATTAGAATAATTTTTTTTCAGATTAATCAAATCAATCTGTTGTTTATTTCAGCTGAAAATCTGCGTGCTCAGCGAGATAATCAACATTGGTGTATAGTTACGTTATATTTTCAATTATCAGCAAGCCATCGTCATCGTAGCGAGCTTGCGAGCGCATCGTTACGAAGTCACTTGATGTGCGTTCCTTGCTTGGGATTGCCCAGGCCGTCGGCGCTGGTGATGACCACGTTTTTCACGCCGTGGTCGATGGCCGAGAATGCGTTGTCCACCTTGTTGGCAAACCAGTCTTTGATTATTTCCATCTCTCGCAGAGCCTTGTACTGCGTGCGTTTGAGGGCAGGCACCACGCTATCGGGGTCAAGCACATTGAGCAGCACACCCTTGCGCACGAAGCAATAAATCAAGGTCACGTCATATCTCATTGCCAAGGCTTTAGCGGTCTCGGCAGCCATGGCGTCGGTCTCGTTAAAGAGCAACTGTCCCTTGCCGTCGTGCGTGAACGGTGCGATGACTGGGGTCACATTGTTGTCGATGAGCATCGACAGCGCGGCGGTGTTGATTTGCCTCACAACGCCTGTATAGCCGTTAGCGTCACTGGCTTGCTTTGTGCTGGTGATGACGTTCATGTCGGCCCCGGTGAGGCCCAGGGCGTTGTATTTGCGTCCTTGAAGCATGGCAACTAACTGCTTGTTCACGAGTCCGGCATAGGTCATCGAATACACTTTGAGCGCATTGTCGTCGATCACGGGACGCTCGTTCACCTCGCTAATGCCGACCCCCATCTTGCCGGCTACGGTTTTAGCCAGCTGGGCAGCACTGTGGATGATGAGTTTCTTGCCTTCAACCTTGGCAAGGTTTTTGATGAATGTCTTCAAGCCCTCGGGGTTTTCGAGTATCTTGCCCGACACCTTGATTACAGTTAGTTTTTCAGCCATGATTAATCACTTTTTAGCACGTTACACGTTGTCGTCGCCCTCCATGAGGAAAGCCTTGATGAAAGCATCGATGTCGCCGTCCATCACGCCACCCACGTCGCTAGTCTGGTGGCCGGTGCGGTGGTCCTTGACGCGGCGGTCGTCAAACACGTAACTGCGTATCTGGCTGCCCCACTCGATTTTCTTCTTGCCAGCCTCAACCTTGGCCTGCTCCTCGCGGCGGTGCTCAAGTTCCTTGTTGTAGAGAATCGACTTGAGGTTGCGCAACGCGTTCTCGCGGTTCTTGGGCTGGTCGCGGGTCTCGGTGTTCTCAACGAGGATTTCCTCTTCCTCGCCAGTGTAGGGGTCCTTATACTGGTAGCGCGCACGCACACCCGACTCCACCTTGTTGACGTTCTGTCCGCCGGCACCGCCGCTGCGGAAGGTGTCCCACGACAGGCGTGCGGGGTCGATGGTGATCTCGATGGTGTCGTCGATGAGCGGAGTCACAAACACCGAAGCAAACGATGTCATGCGCTTGCCCTGGGCGTTGTAGGGCGACACGCGCACCAGGCGGTGCACGCCGTTCTCACTCTTGAGATAACCGTAGGCAAAGTCGCCAGTGATGCTGAACGAAACCGACTTGATGCCGGCCTCGTCGCCATCGACCATGTGGACAATGGAGGTCTTGTAGCCATGACGCTCGCACCAGCGCAGATACATGCGCATGAGCATCGATGCCCAGTCCTGGCTCTCGGTGCCGCCAGCACCCGAGTTGATCTTGAGTATGGCGTCCATCTTGTCTTCTTCCTGGCGAAGCATGTTGCGCAGCTCGAGTTTCTCTACCATGTCGATTGCAGTGGCATAGAGAGTGTCGAGCTCGGCCTCCTCTACCAAGCCTTCCTTCACGAAGTCAAATCCAGTGGCCACCTCGTCCACGGCATGTTCAACCTCGGCGCAGCCCTCGATCCAGAAGCGCAGTTGCTTGATTTTCTTCATCTGGGCCTCGGCAGCCTTCTGGTCGAGCCAGAAATCGGGCACATGGGTGCGCAGTTCTTCTTCCTCGACTTGTATTTTCTTGTTGTCCACGTCAAGATACATCTTCAGTGCATCCTTGCGTGATTGCAGTTCTTTTAATTGGTCTTGTGTAATCATTGTTGCGTATATTCTTTTCCAACCAACAAAGTTACTACTTTTTTTCTGATTGCGAAAATTTACCAGCAATTTTCCTTGACTGAAAGAAATTATTCGAAATTAGAATAAATTTTTGGCCTCTCGGGGAGGTTTTCTCTCGGGGAACTCGCGGAACTCGGGGAATTTATTCTTACTGAAAGAAATTAAAATAATTAGAATAATTATATTTTCTTTTGTTCTTATGTCAAAAATAAATCACACATATAACCTCTCGGGGAACTCGCAGAACTCGGGGAATTTATTCTTACTGAAAGAAATTAAAATAATTAGAATAATTTTATTTCCTTTTTTTCTTCTGTCAAAGAATAAATCACACGGATAGCCTCTCGGGGAACTCGGGGAGGTTTTCTCTCGGGGATTGCGCGGAACTCGGGGAAGTTTTCTTACTGAAAGAAATTAAAATAATTAGAATAATTTTATGTTCTTATGTTCTTCTGTTCTTCTGTCAAAAATAAATCACACGGATAGCCTCTCGGGGAACTCGGGGAACTCGGGGATTTTTTCTCTCGCAGATTGCGCAGATTTTATTCTTACTGAAAGAAATTAAAATAATTAGAATATTTTAATTTTCTTTGTTTTTTTGTGCTTCTGTCAAAATAAAACACACGGGGGGCGCTGCGCTTGAAATTTGCTGAAAATAAACTGAAAATACAAAATCTGCGTAATCAGCGAGAGAAAGAAAACTTCCCCGAGTTCTGCGAGTTCCCCGAGAGGCAAAAATCTGCGCAATCTGCGCGATGTCTCGGTGGGAGTTTAGTTATTGTGCCGGTGTTTCTTTTTTCTTTTTGTGGAAGTCGGCGTTATACATTGCGTCGATGAGGGGCGCGTATCGCTTGTTGATGACTGAACGACGCACTTTGAGGGTGTTGGTGAGCTCGCCGCTTGCAATGGTGAACTCACGGGGCAGCAGCACGAATTTCTTGATTTGCTCATAGGCTGCCATGTCTTTCTGGTAGCCGTTGATGCGGCCTTCTATCATCTTGTGGATATCGGTGTTGTTGACCAGATCCTTGACGTCGGTGTAGTTGATGCGTTTCTTGAGCGCGTAGGCCTTGAGCTCGTCGATGTTGGGGACGATGAGCGCCGAAACATATTTGCGTCCGTCGCCTATGATCACTGCCTGCTCGATGTACTTGTCCTGGGCAAGCGCGGTCTCGAGCACTTGCGGCGCGATGTACTTGCCGTTGCTGGTCTTGAATAGGTCCTTGATGCGGTCGGTGAGTATGAGTTGTCCTTTCTCGTTTATCTCGCCGCAGTCGCCGGTGTGGAACCATCCGTGCGCGTCGATGGCGCGTGCTGTTTCCTCGGGTTTGTTGTAGTAGCCCTGGAGCATCTGCTTGCCGCGCACGAGGATCTCGTTGTTCTCGCCTATCTTGATTTCCCACCCGGGGATGATGGTTCCCACTGTGCCTAGCGACCAGCCGTTGTCTTCGTAGCAGGTCACTGTTGCCGTGGTCTCGCTCAATCCGTAGCCGATGACGATGTTGATGCCCACGGTGTGGAGGAACTCGGTGATGCGGTCACTGAGCATCGCGCCCGCAGTGGGGAAGAGGTTATGGTTCTCGATGCCGATGGCAGCACGCACTTTCTTGAACACCTTGTCCTCGAAGAACTGGTATTGCTTCTCGACGAGGAATGGCACCTTGCGTCCGTTGCGCACATACTTGAGGTTGCGTGTGCGACCCACCGAGAGTGCGCGTTTGATGAGAACTTTAAGTACAGGCGGAGCTGCATTGAAGTTGTCGTTGACGGCTGTATATACTTTTTCCCAGAAGCGGGGAACGCTGCACATGCAGGTGGGTTTTATTTCCTTGACGGCTTTCTGGATTTCCTTGGGATTGAGGTTGATGGCAACCCTGACGCCCTGGTTGAGGCAGAACATGGTCCATCCCAGCTCGAAGATGTGGCTGAAGGGCAGGAAGCTCAATGACACATCTTCCTTGTCGTCAACCTTGATGCGCAGAGCGTGTGCTTGCATGCATGCGTCGAAGTTGCTGTGGTTGAGCATCACGCCCTTGGGCTCGCCAGTGGTGCCCGAGGTGTAGATGAGGCACATGAGGTCGTCTTCCTCGCCGTCGTGCTTGCGCTTAACCAAGCCTAGTTTCTGTGCTTCGTCAGCCTTGTCGCCGCTGGCCAGGAACTGCTGCCATGTCATGGAAGCCTTGTCGCCGCTGGCAATCACCACGTTGGTGTCGAGAGTGACAACGTGCTGCAGGGTGGGACATGTGTCCACGAGTTCACGAGCCGTCTCATAGTGTTGCTGGTCGCCGGTGAAGATGAGTGTGGCTCCCGAGTCGTTGATGATGTGCATGGCCTCGTCCTTGCTGCTGGTAGCATAGATGGGCACGGGTACCGCGCGGTTGTAATAAGCAGCAAAGTGCGAGATGAGTATCTCGGGGCAGTTTTGAGAGAAGATGCAGATGCGGCCATGTTCCTCAATGCCTATGTTGTAGAGAGCCTGTGCACAGCGTTCGATTGCCTCCTTGAATCCGTTCCAGGATAGAGATTTCCAATTCTGTGTCTTATAGTCGCGATAACGCAAAGCCTCGCGATTGCCATATTTCTTGGCGTTATCTGGAATGAGTTGTACGAATTTATTCATGTTTTACCTAAATAAGATGAATTGTCACGATGCAAAATTAATGAATTATCCATAATACTTAAAATGTAGGGGCGGGATAAGGGCAACTATTAACAACAATTCCACTAAAAATGAATACTTTTACACATTTTAAGACCTAAAAGATAACCGTTAAGCGTTTTTATGTCGTGCATTTGCAAAAAAAGTTGTACCTTTGCATCTTGAGTAAAAACGTAAAAAAGCAAGTTTTCACCACTTTTTATGGCAGAAGAGAATATACTGAATGCAGAACAGCCGCAAGGCAACGACAACGGAGGATATGACAAACTGGTAACGCTCACCCCTCGCGAGCACATCAGGCAGCGCCCGGGCATGTATATAGGCAAGCTGGGCGACGGCCAGCAGCCCGACGATGGTGTGTATGTGCTCATCAAGGAGGTTGTGGACAATAGCATCGACGAGTTCAACGCCGGCTATGCCAAGCCCACCATCACCATCGATGTCGAGGACGGCACCGTGACCATTCGCGACTACGGCCGCGGCATCCCCCTGGATCAGGTCAAGGACGCTTCGAGCAAGATGAACACCGGCGCAAAGTATGACACCAACACCTACAAGCGCTCGGTGGGCCTCAACGGCGTGGGCATCAAGGCTGTCAACGCCCTCTCCACCTCGTTCTTCATTCGCTCGGTGCGCGACGGCCAGAGCTCGGCAGTGGAATATGCCGAGGGCCTCGTGGTGAACGAGACCGGCGTCGTTCCTGCCCAGGAGGGCGAGGAGAACGGCACCCTGGTGCGCTTCACGCCCGATGCCAGCATCTTCAAGGGATACCAGTTCCGCGACGACATCGTCGAGACCATGGTGAAAAACTACTCGTTCCTCAACACCGGGCTGTCGCTCATCTACAACGGCCGCAAGTACCACTCGCGCTATGGTCTGAGCGACCTCGTGAAGGAGAACATGACCAGCGAGCCGCTGTATCCGCTCATGCGATTCATGGCAGCCGACATCGAGGTGGTCATCACCCATGCCAACCAGCCCGGCGAGGAGTTCTACTCATTTGTCAACGGCCAGCACACCACCCTGGGCGGAACACACCAGAGCGCATTCCGCGAGGCACTGTCGCGCACCATCAAGGAGTTCTATGGCAAGAACTTCGAGTATAGCGACATACGCAACGGTGTGGTGGCAGCCATCAGCCTCAAGGTGGAGGAACCGCTGTTTGAGTCGCAGACCAAGGTGAAGCTGGGAAGTACCGTCATGTGGAAAGACGGCCCCACCATCTATAAATTCATCAACGATTTCATCAAGAAAGAACTTGACGACTACTTGCACAAGACTCCGGCCACAGCCGAGATCATGTTCAAGAAAATTCAGGACAGCGAGAAGCAGCGCAAGGCTATTGCTGGCGTCACCAAGCAAGTGCGCGAGCGGGCAAAGAAAGCGGCGCTGCACAACGACAAGCTGCGTGATTGCCGCGTGCACCTAAGCGACGCTAAGGCCCCCAAGGGATTTGACCACGACCGCCGCGATGACTCGTGCATCTTTATCACCGAGGGACTCTCGGCGAGCGGCTCTATCACCAAGATTCGCGACGTAGAGACACAAGCGGTGTTCTCGCTGCGAGGCAAGCCGCTCAACACCTACGGCCTCGAGCCCAAGAAGGTATATACCAACGAGGAGTTTGCCCTCTTGCAAGCCGCGCTCAACATCGACGACGGCATTGACAACCTGCGCTACAACAAGGTGATTATCGCCACCGATGCCGATGTCGATGGCATGCACATACGCCTGCTCATGCTCACCTACTTCCTGCAGTTCTACCCCGAGCTGGTGAAGACGGGGCACCTCTTCATCTTGCAGACTCCCCTCTTCCGCGTGCGCAACAAGAAAGAGGCTAAACGCAAGAACCACAAATCGACCAAGAAAGAAGCCAAGCCGCAGCGCGTGGAGACCTACTACTGTTACAGCGACGAGGAACGAGTGAATGCCATCAACAAGCTGGGTGACAACGCCGAGATCACCCGATTCAAAGGTCTCGGAGAGATAGACCCCGACGAGTTCAAGGACTTCATCGGTCCCGAGATGCGACTCGACCGCGTGTCGCTGCGCAAGGAAGACTCGGTGAAGGACATGCTCACATTCTTCATGGGCAAGAACACCATGGAGCGACAGAAGTTTATCATTGACAACCTCGTGATTGAAGACGATGAAGACATCACAGTGCATTGAGGGCCGCACGCCTCGCGTGGCATTATTTGCCGGTTCGTTCGACCCGTTCACTCGGGGCCACGAGTCAATCGTGCGCAGGGGGTTAGAGATATTCGACACGGTGATTGTGGGCATAGGGGTCAACCCTTCCAAGAAGCCTTTCATGACCGCCGATGCACGAAAGCAGTGGATTGAGAGCACCTTCGCCGGCAACGAGCGTGTCAAGGTAATCGTGTATGAAGGGCTCACAGTTGACGCTGCACGCGCCCACGGGGCACAGTTCCTGCTGCGTGGCGTGCGCACCGCAACCGACTTTGAATATGAGCAGACGATAGCCATTACTAATCGTTCGCTTGCTGGTATTGAGACCGTTCTCATCAATACCTTGCCCCAGTTGTCACACATCAGTTCGTCACTGGTGCGTGAACTGCTCTCTCATGGTCACGATGTCTCACAGTTGATACCACCATCAGCCCCAATCGAACTCCTACCCACTACTTTTTAACGATACGCTTTTTTCTTGACGATGCGCTCGTAAACTCGCCACGTATCGTATCGTAGCGAAGCGTATCGTCACTTCGCTACCTTCTCGGCAAAGGCTTTGTTACTCCACACCACATAGTTTCCTGCGCTATCGGCGCTTATCGTGAGCACGCCCAGGTCGGTGCGTTTGTCCATCATCTGCTGTGTAGCGTCAGTGCCCATCACCATGCATGCAGTAGCCCAAGCGTCGGCAGTTGCGCAGGTGGGCGCAATGATGCTCACGCTCAACAAGTCGCTCTGCTCGGCAAGGCCCGTGCGCGGATTCACAATGTGAGTCACGCGTTTTCCGTCCACCTCGGCATACTGGCGGTAGTTGCCGCTCGTGGCCACGCTCTCGTTATTCAGTTCAAGCACTAGCATGGATTCATGCGACGTGGCTTCGGCCTGGTCGGTGGGCAGATCCACCGAGACGTGCCATTTTTCCCCGTGCGAATTAATGCCTCGGGCAACCACCTCGCCACCTATTTCCACCAGATAGTTTTTCGCTCCGTTACGTTCGAGCATACGCCCCACCTCGTCGCAGGCAAGTCCTTTGGCTATCGAGCTGAAATCAAGTTGCACTCCCTTGCTCTTTGCGACAAGCTTGTTGCCGCTGGCCATCACCTTGTCAAGTCCCACGAGAGCCACAAGGCTGTCGATTTCCTGCTGCGAGAGCATGCCGCCTTGCTTGCGCACCTTTTTCCACGCACCCACCAGCGGCATCACCGTGGGGTCATAGAGTCCGCCGCTCTGCTCATTGACCACACGCGACTCACGCATGAGCAGCATGATGATGCCATCGGCAGCAACCTCGCCAGTAGCATTGAACTGCGACACAAGCGACTGCGGGTTGTAAGCGCTAGCGCTCTTGTCCACCATGTCAAGCACAGCGGCAATGGAGTCGTCAAGGTTCTTGCTCGCCTCGTAGGTTATGTGGTATTCAGTGGTCCACACTTCACCCTGGGCAGTGAACAGCTGCTTCTTGTTCTCCTTCCTGATAAAAAACAGCACACCCACCAGGCATGACAGCACTATTATAACAAGGTAACGGTATTTAATATTCATCGTTTCTGGTTCATTATTTGTGCAAATTTAGTCTAAACAAATGTACCATACAAGTAGATTACACTAGTTTTTCAGTTTTTTTAATGAAGATTTGTGAGTGAATATCAATTTTTTTGTTTAGTTTTGCACAAAAACAAATACATGAGTCTGCGTGCAACACTCTTAGCCATAGCCGCTGCACTAGCGGTACTGCCATGCCTGGGCCAACTCAGAATTGGGGTTAAAGGCGGAATCACGTCCAGCAAACTGCATTTCGACAAGAGCCTGTTTGAGAGCAGCAACCGCACAGGATTCACCGGAGGGCTGCAACTCGAATTTTCCCTCCCCGTCACCGGCTTGTCGCTCGGCGGATCTCTGCTCTATACCCACCGCACCGATGCCTTCACCAACAATGACCAGACCTTTTCGCGCGACTACATCGAGGTGCCTGTGCATGTGAAGTATGGCATTACCATCATGGGGCTCAACAAGGTGCTTGTCCCCTACGCCTTCACCGGGCCCAATTTCTCATTCCTGCTCAACGAGAGCAAGCAAGAGCAATGGGACAACCGTGCCAGCAACACCAGCTGGGATGCGGGATTCGGCGTGGAACTGCTGGGGCACTTGCGGATTCAAGCCAGCTACGGGCTGGGACTGACACGCTCTTTCAAGCAAATCATACCTGACGAAAATGGCAACTCGGTTCACGGACGAGACCACTGCTGGACTGTCACAGCAGCATATATGTTCTGATAAATTTGATTTTTTGAGCGAAAACGAGTAACTTTGCACAAAAATAAAAATACTACTAAAAATGAAAAGATTTTCAAGCATCGCAATACTAGTCATCGCATTCATCGCAACTGCCCTGCAGGCACAGGCACAGACCCAGACCCGCTGGGGCGTCACTGCCGGACTCAACTACAACGAAATCCATTTCAAGCAGACCGATATCCTCACCGTGACCAAAGGCTTCGGTCCGCAAGTGGGCGTCACCGGCGAGATGAACATCCCCGGCGTGGGATTCAGCGTTGACGCATCGTTGCTCTACGCCATGCGTTCAGGCAAAATCAACTATGGCGAGCGTGAAGTGTGGAAATCACAGGGACTGGGCAATGAGACTTGCATGATGCACTCTATCGACGTGCCTCTCAACCTCAAGTTCAAGTACCGCAAGCTCGACGGACTTGAAAACACCATCATGCCCATGGTAATGGCCGGACCCACTTTCTCGTTCCTCGTGGCGAAGAACCTCAACCAGGTTAACCAATATCGCCCCGTGAGCGTGCTGCTGCACATGGGCGTGGGCGCCGAGCTGTTCAAGAAAGTGCAAGTGAGCGTCAACTACAACTTCAATGTGGGCGAGACATTACGCACCCGAGTTCTTGACGAAAACAATGCCAAAAACCGCTGCTGGACAGTCTCGGCAACCTACTTCATAAAGTAGTAACATCTTTTAACATACAATTAGTGCCCAGAGTTCAATATTTTTTTGTAACTTTGGGCACTAATAACACTCTAACTGAAGTTGATTCAATGTGTGGGCAGTTCATCGTGATGATGCGTTGCCCTTTTTCTTTTTATAACACATTGTCTCACAGCAACATGCCGCGAGCTACTTCCTCGGCACATTCCACGCCTTGCGACATTGCAGCGATAGTGAAGCCGAAACTGCATGCCGCAGCCGGTCCCTTACCAGTAACAACATTGCCATCTACGACCACCATGTCGCTCTGCCAGTTCACGCCGCATCCCTCGGCTTCCATGCCAGGATAGCACACAGCATTCTTGCCATTGAGCAAGCCCAGAGGTGCAAACACAATCGCAGGCGAAGCACAGATTGCAGCAATGTGTCCACCAGCCTCGTTGTGTGCAACGAGCATCGACGTGAGAGGCTCGCATGCGGCAAGGTTGGTTGCGCCAGGCATACCGCCAGGCAGCACCAGCCACTCGGCCTGGGCAGCGTCAACATCACTCATCAGCACATCGGCCACAACCTTCACGCCATGCGCGCCTGTCACCTCAAGCGTGGGGTTGATCGACACCAGTGTCACTTCCATACCAGCACGACGCATCACATCAACTGTCGCCAGTGCCTCAATCTCTTCAAATCCGTCAGCAAAAAATACGTAATTCATTTTCTATATCAATTAAAAATTATCCTCTGCTAAATTACCAAAATTACCCCAAACAAGCAAATAATACCCCGCAAACAACATCAAAAACACAAAAAAATCACTTTTATCGAAAAAAAGTAGCTAAAAGTTTTGCAGATAAAAAAAAAAGCAGTAACTTTGCAACGCTTTTGAGAAGCACGGGTGATTAGCTCAGCTGGTTCAGAGCATCTGCCTTACAAGCAGAGGGTCGGCGGTTCGAATCCGTCATCACCCACACAACAGCAAGACACGACTCAACATTGAGCCGTGTTCTTTGTTTATACTACAAAACATTTTATTATGAAAATCAGGATTTATACAACAGTTGTGGTGGTGTCGATAACGCTCGTGGCGCTAATGGTTCTGGCATCTTGTGGTAATAAAAACGCGCAGGATAAACAATCAGCAGTGGTTGAAACAGTGATTGCTGCGTATGACGAATTTGGTTCAATTGACACTGACGTGACAAGGGAGCAAATGCAACAAGCAGGTTTTGACTTGGGTGACGAGGTAGAAGTAAGCACAAAGGACACCACACTTGTGGTTCCCTTATATGACGGATATTACGTAAAGTCAGGTGAAAACCAAGTGGTGGCTTATCCCACCTATAAACATGTGCGTGTGGCAGCAAATTTCGGGTCGTTGCCTGATATTCTTTTGAATAAGCAAGGCGAAAAAATCACTTTCAAGCTGGTGACTAAAGGAAAATATCTTGAAGTGCAAAAGGCAATGGGGTTAGCCTATACAAATAACCGCAAAGATTATGATAGCGACGAGGAGTTTGCAAATTTCCGTATGGTAACCGTGGGTAGAATTGCCCCATCACGACTGTTTCGTGCGGCATCGCCATTTGACAATTCGGCTAGTCGCGCAACTTACGTGTCGGCATTGATTGAAAAAGCTGGGGTACACACAATCTTTGACCTTGCTGATGATGAAAATAAGATGAAATCATATTCTGCCATACCTGAATTTAGCAAAAAGATGTGGAACAACGGCAATGTGGTTTTATGTCCGCTAACCGCTGATTTTCTGTCAGATGATTTTAACCAGAAATTGGTGTCTGGTCTCAAGGAATTGGCAAAACATCCTGCTCCATATTTTGTACACTGCACCGAGGGCAAGGATCGCACTGGCTATGTGTGTGCAATGCTTGGGGCTTTGTGCGGCGCTTCCTACGACGAAGTGTTGCATGACTATCTATTATCATATTGCAATTATTACCACCTTTCGCTCGACAAAAAGGAGGATATGGAAGTGTGCCAAAAGTTTGTGGAGTTGCGATTTGAGCCCTGCGTGATGAATTATTGCAATATTAATGATGCGTCACAACTGGCTAGTGTTGATTTGAAGAAAGCATATACTGAATATCTTTTAGCACATGGCATGACTCAAGCCGAAATTGATGCAATTGTAACATCTCTAACCAAATAGCAAGGGGACGAAGGACGAAAAACGAAAGACAAAAGACTAAAAAGAGGGTGTATCAATTTACCATACCTTAGCGCGGTTTGATACACCCCCTTTTTTTACCAGACAACAATGGTTCACTATTTGAGTTTGGTTCGGCCATATCCGCTCATGCCGTACTTCCCGTCCAGATAAATCACAGTGAGTCCACGGTAAGCGGCTTGCTGCATCATGATGCCGTGACACAACCAACGCTGTCCCTTAGCATCCTTGTAAACCCAGCCCACGTCAACGGCACGGTGGGTAATGAAACCATTGCGAGTAAGTGTGCGCCAACCGTTGCTGAGGAAGTAGATAGTAGCATTCTTGTGTTCGGGATCTTCTCGTGCTACCACTTGCTTTGCCATATTTTGTATCTCGGCACTAACAGTGTAGGTCTTTGGCATGTCAATGGGGTCGGTGCTATTTTCAATCACAGCATTCTGTGCCTTCTGCATCTTCACACGCGCTTCCTTATACATATTTTCAAAATCAGTGGCTCTGTCATCGCTCTTCCAGCCTTCGTGCTTTGTCAGGAAGTAGTCAAAGGATGTTACAAACTCACGGTAATTGGTAAGTGCTCCGTCCATATTGCCTGCTGCATACTGCTTCTCGGCTTGGGTGTAACTTCCGTATGTACCACGGAAAACGATGTCGTAATCTGACTTCATGGCAACATCAACCATAATGTTCATCAACTTGTTGTTGCGTTTCAGTCGTTCAGACTCGGGCTCGAAAAGGGTTTGTTTACCACTTTGATTTGTGACAGAGACTTGCGAACCAGCATCTAACGTCAGACGGAAACGTCCAAGGAACTGTTGATGGGCAAGAATATAAGCCTTAACCATCTGTCGATAGGCGATGTAAGAGTTGGGGTCGGCAAGATACTCTGCAAAGAAAGCATTAATAACAATCTCGCTGTAAGGCACGCACTTGCCTGTGTTGCCTATGCCTATCGTGCCATTATGCTCCAGACCATTAATCTTGCTGAATGACTCATCCATCATCTTGCGGCACTGCGTTGTAGTGTAATAAATAAAGTCCTCGTTTTGCTGTGTACCATCAAGATATAGCCCCACAGCACTGTAGTCATAGTATGGCTGATAGGGGAACAGATCCTTGTCAAGATGTTCATACGCGCCTCTTATTTGGGCTGGCGATTTGGTATAGTTCTTCTTTACCGTATTGTCCGATGCCATAGGGTCAGCCTTGATAGCCGCCTTGCTGGGCGTGTAGTTGCCAAAGGGGTTGAACTTCATGTTCTGCTCGGTGGGAAATGTACTTTCTTCGCCATTCGAACTGGAATTTGTTGCAGGCTCAGTTGTCTTGCTGCTTATGGTTTTTTCAACTGATTTCCCAGTCTTGTTCAGCAAGTTTTTCATCTGTGCTTGACCTGCCATGGGTATGAAACACATGAGAGTCATGGCAACAATACCATGTACATTTTTCATTTTCATAATTTTTTTTTTCATAATCATTTGTGTTTATTATTGTTGCAAATTTACAACAAATAATACAAAATACCAAGGAGACGAAGAACGAAAGACGAAAAATGCCGGTAATCGCTATCGGCACTTGTGAGTTACTTTCCGCAACAAGATGACTGGCCGCCCCCGCAGCAACTTCCTTGCTGACCTTCGCAAGACTTGTTTGACGAAGTGCAAGGTGTGGCTTCTTTTTCGGTAGCAGTGTACTGTATTTTTTTGAGTGAGTCAATGAATTTTTGCACTGTGGTCTTGTCGGCATCGTATGTTACTTTGACCGTTTGTGAGGCAACATCGGTTTCGATAGACTTAACCCCCTTAACATATTTCAAGTTCTCCTTGATTCTCATTTCACATGAGTTGCAGTGCATTACAGGGTTTGTGGTGAGATAAACCGTCTTGATGTCCTTTGCATTAGCTGCCACCGTTATAACGGCAAGCAATAATAATAAAATGATCTTTTTCATTATTTATGATTTTTGTTTGTTATAGTTTCACACGTATTCCCATGTAAGCCATCGCACCCTCTACCGGGCCATAGACCAAAGTGGGTTCAAACGATGATGTCCATGGGTTGGAGGCATTGATGATGGGGTTCTTCTGCTTGAAATTAGTCAAGTTCTCGCCTCCGATGTAAATGTCGAAGTGACGGAAGAATCGAGTCACTTGAGCCGACAGTTGCTCAAAAGCCTTGTATGTGCCCATGTCATTGGGAAGTCTACCGCCTCCGTTGAGCTGCATGGTGGCATCAAACTGCCACAATTCCAGCGGTTGCAATTTGTAAGACAGGCTGAGCAACGCCTTGTAGCGCGATGTGAGCGGCTTGGTCATCAGCACACCGCCGTAGGTGCATTTCACGTCGTTCAAGCGATAAGCCGCAGTTATGTCAAGCCCTGCCACGGGCGTGTAGTTAGCATCCACCTGAAAAACGTGGCTGCGCGACTTGCCTTGCAAGTCGTGAATCCATATCCTCGAGTCATCGGCATCATAGTCAATGACCGCCTGGTTGTTGAATGTGGTATAATAATACTCAGCATTCAACTTGAGCACATGTTCGCCCAGCGGAATCAGGAAAGCAGTAGTTGCACCATAGTTCCAAGCCTCTTCTTGCCCCAAATTCTCCACCAGGAGTGTTCGTCCGCTGGCAAGCAAGTTGTGGTTTTCGGCAAGTGCATGCACAGTGCGATAGCCCTTGCCTGCCGACAGTCGCGTGCTGAACCAGCTGACAGGTTGATACTTGATGTGCGCGCGAGGTGTGACAAATCCTCCATACAGCGAACTGTGGTCCCAACGCACACCAGCCATTGCCGTGAGCTTGGTTCCCAATGTGTAAGTGTATTGAGTATAAACACCTGGGGTTGTTTCCTTCTCGGCATTCTTAATGAGTGGATTGACTTCGCCGCCCAGCAGGTAATCTTGCTTGAGG
The DNA here is from genome assembly GCF_045598405.1 of Sodaliphilus sp. Classification (NCBI taxonomy): domain Bacteria; kingdom Pseudomonadati; phylum Bacteroidota; class Bacteroidia; order Bacteroidales; family Muribaculaceae; genus Sodaliphilus; species Sodaliphilus sp. The sequence goes on along the minus strand of NZ_JAZLLZ010000154.1, from coordinate 5,432 downwards.
TAGTCATGGTTAATGCAGCCCCCCACGCTGATGGCATTGTTGCCGAATGTTGCCTCATACATCAGCTGGGCATAGAGGTTCTTCTGGTTCACGCCATATCCCTTGTATCCTTTTTCTCCATAGATTGCATCTTGCTTGTGCAACGAGGCATTGGCAAGAACAGCGATGTTCATTTGCTTCTCGGGGTTGAGGATAAACGCATGTTTCATATATCCCTCATAGCGGTCGGTGTTGATCTCAATCTTGTATAGCGGCATGTCGTGCCCGCCAGAGTGACTCACCGTGTGGTGGGTCTGCCCGCTGTTGCGTCCCTCCTTCAAGAACGACACGCCGGCATGCATGATGTAGCGCTCGGTCATGAGTTTCCACCGGTTAGAGAAATTGCCTTGCTGCACCTTGGGCATGTCGAGGAATCCGTCATGGTTGCCATCATGACTGCTTAATCGGTTTTCATAATGAGCAAGGACATTGGTCGAAAGCGTGTTTGAGAGATGGAAGTTGGCATCGGCATTAGCCTCGATGCGGCCTTGGATATCGCCATAGAGGTTGAAGTTTATCTTTTTCTCTGCTTCAGGCTTTAGATATTCAATATCAATCTGACCGGTGATTGATTCATATCCGTTCTTCACGCTTGCCGCCCCCTTCGACACACTGATGCCTTTCATCCATGTTCCAGGCACATAACCTAGGGCAAAAGGAGCTGCCGCCCCGCGAAAACCGGGCATATTCTCGGTGAGCATCTGGACGTATGTGCCCGAGAGCCCCAGCAGTTTAATCTGCTTGGCTCCTGTGGCAGCATCGTTGTAGCTCACGTCAACCGAAGGGTTGGCGGTGAAGCTCTCGCCCAAGTTACAGCATGCGGCACGGAAAAGTTCCTTCTGACCTATGTAGGTCCCGTTGATAGCACCGCCCAGGCGGCGAGTAGAACCTGCGCTGGTGACAACCACCTCGTCTAGGTCGGCCGACAGCACACTATCAACTTGCTCCACCTCTTGTGCATTACAAAAGGCAGCACACAACATTGCGGCAGCTAGTATTAACGTGTTCTTTTTACCCATTAAAGTATGCAGCATGTGGTCTTTATCTTTCAAATTGAGAACAAATTTACAAATAAAATTTGGAATTATAATGTTAAAAAGATAAAACCGCGAATAAATAACAACCAACTAACTAGTTAAAATATATCAAATGCCTGGTCGAGGTCGGCGATAATGTCGTCAATATGCTCGACACCGATGCTTAACCTTATAGTCGATGGGGTGATGTGCTGGTCGGCCAGTTCATTGGGCGACAACTGCGAGTGTGTCGTGGTGTAGGGATGTATGACAAGAGACTTGACATCGGCCACATTAGCAAGCAAAGAGAAGATTTTGAGCGAGTCGATGAATGCCCATGCCTCCTGCTCGCCTCCTGCAATCTCAAATGTGAAAATGCTGCCACCACCTTGCGGGAAATACTTGTCGTAAAGGCCATGGTCGGGATGGTCAGATAATGATGGATGGTTCACCTTTGTCACCTTGGGGTGCTTGTTCAGGTATTCTACCACCTTTATCGCATTACTCACATGACGCTCAATGCGCAAGGGAAGTGACTCAACGCCCTGCAACAATATCCATGCGTTGAATGGAGAGATACAGGCGCCTGTGTCGCGCAAGATGACGGCACGAATGCGTGTAACAAAGGCCGCAGGACCAGCCACCTCGGCAAACACTGCGCCATGATAGGACGGATCGGGCTGGGCTATGGTGGGATAACGGTCGGCATGGGCCTTGAAATCAAACTTACCGCCGTCAACAATGATGCCACCAAGCGATGTGCCATGACCGCCTATGAATTTGGTGGCAGAATGTACAACTACATCGGCTCCATGCTCCAACGGACGAATCAAGCACGGTGTGCCAAAGGTGTTGTCCACAACAAACAATATGCCATGGCGATGCGCTACCTCGGCAATCGCGTCAAGGTCAGTAACGTCAGAGTTAGGATTGCCAAATGTCTCGGCAAATATCACCTTGGTATTAGGTTGTATAGCCGCCTCAAGCGCATCAATGTCATTGATATTCACGGTGGTATTGGTCACTCCCTGGGTAGCCAGAGTGTGGGTGATGAGGTTATAGGAACCGCCGTATATATTGTTGGCAGCAACAATGTGGTCACCTGCCAGACACACGTTTTGCAACGTGTAGGTAATAGCCGCTGCGCCGCTTGCCACAGCGAGGGCGGCCACACCGCCTTCAAGCGCTGCTAGACGCTCCTCAAGCACTCCCTGGGTAGAATTGGTCAAACGGCCGTAGATATTACCAGCATCGCGCAGGGCAAACCTGTCGGCTGCATGCCGCGAGTTGTGGAACACGTAGGATGTGGTTTGATAAATGGGGACTGCGCGTGAATCGGTGGCTGGGTCGGCCTGCTCTTGGCCCACATGTAATGCAAGTGTCTCTAAATGTAATTTTGTACTCATAATATAGTAGTTTTAGTTTTTTCCACTGCAAAGGTATAAACAAAGAAGATTACACGCCAATTATTTGCAAAATAAAGAAGATTATAGTATTTTTGCAACAATAATACAGAACATTCTTCTACAAAACAAAAGAAATGGCACAAGAAACAGAATACATACTTGACGAGAAAGACAAGGAAATACTGAAAGTGTTGCAAAACAATGCCAGACTCACCAACAAAGAACTTGCGTCTAAAGTTCATTTATCTACCACGCCCACCTATGAACGCATGAAACGCTTGGAACGAACTGGCTACATCAAGCAGTATGCCACCATACTCAATGCACACAAACTCAACAAAGGTTTCACGGTGTTTTGTTCAGTAAAGCTAAGACAACTAAACACAGAGCGTGCTATCGCCTTTGAGCAACTGGTGCGTGAAATGCCTGAAGTGACCGAGTGCTACAACATCAGCGGTTCATTCGACTTCATGCTGCGAGTGCAGTCGCCCGACATGCGCTCATATCAGCAATTCCTGCTCAATTCGCTTGGGCGGCATGATAATATTGCATCGCTTGAGAGCACTTTTGTGATGGAAGAAATCAAGCACGAATATAGCGTGACCGTGTAACAACTACAAAAACACTATAATTTATGAGAAATAGATTTTTCACAGCATGTGTGGTGGCACTGACAGCACTTGTGATGCTAGCCGGCACACAGGAAGACGAGGCAATGGCCCTTGCCACACGACTGTCGCCACGACTGGCACAAAAGTTAGAATTTAAACAAGTCAAGAAAAAAGGCACTGACTATTTCACCTTGCAGAACAAAGGCGACAAGGTTCTCATCACCGCCAATAATGCCAACTCGATGGCTGTGGGCGTGAACCGATACCTCAAGAAGTATTGCCGCACAACGGTGTCGTGGTATGCCGACGTGGCTATCGACCTGCCCGCCGAGTTGCCCGCAGTGGATGGCATCGAGACCGTCAATGCCCGCGTGCCGCAGCGTTTCTTCTTCAACTACTGCACCTTTGGCTACACAATGCCGTTCTTCGACTGGAACGATTGGGAACGTGTCATCGACTGGATGGCGCTCAACGGTGTCAACATGCCTCTTGCCATCACAGGGCAGGAAAGCGTGTGGTACAACGTGTGGCTCAGCATGGGCATGACCGACGAGGAAGTGCGCAGCTATTTCACCGGCCCCGCCTACCTGCCATGGCACCGCATGGCCAACATTGACGCATGGTGTGGCCCTCTGCCCAAGGAATGGCTCGACGGTCAAACCAAGCTGCAACAGAAAATCCTTGCCCGCGAGCGAGCGCTCAACATGCGTCCCGTGCTGCCCGCATTCGCAGGGCATGTGCCCAAGAAGCTCAAGGACATGCACCCCGAGGCCGACATCAAGAAACTTGACCCGTGGGACGAGTTTGAGCTGCAGTACCAGACCTATTTCCTCAATGCCGCTGACCCGCTGTATGCACAGATACAACGCAAATTCCTTGAAGAACAGACGCGCATGTTCGGCACCGACCACATCTACGGCATCGACCTGTTTAACGAGATGGAGGCCCCTAGTTATGACACCGGCTACATCAGCAAGCTCACCAACGATGTGTACCAATCGCTCCGAGCAGTGGACAAGCAGGCCGAGTGGCTGCAGATGGGATGGTTCCTCTACTACCAGCGCGACAAGTGGACAAGTGAGGTCACAAAGTCTATGCTCACTGCCCTACCCCAAGGCAAGATGACAATGCTCGACTACTTCTGCGAGCGCATGGAAGTGTGGCGCATGAGAGACAAATTCCACGGGCAGCCCTACATTTGGTGCTATCTAGGGCAATTTGGTGGCAACACTGTGGTGCAAGGCAATGTGAAGCAAGCAGGCGAAGCCCTGGAGAAAGCCCTCGTGGAAGGCGGCAGCAACCTCAAGGGCATAGGCTCAACGCTCGAGGCTTTCGACGTGCAGCAATTCCCCTTTGAGTACATACTCGACAAGGCTTGGAGCTACAATACCACCGACGACGAAACCATCGTACAAGTCGCCGACCGTCATGCCGACCTGCCCGACGAGAACGTGCGCAAGGCTTGGGACATAATCTACAACCGGGTGCTCATCGAGCATGCCACATCTTTCCGTGGCACAGCCGCCACCGGGTTCCCCAAGTTCAAGAAACTATCAGGCCGCACGGGCGTTTACTTTGACATGAATGCGCTCAACGAGGCATGGCAACTGCTGCTCAAACAGAAATCGGTGCGCACCGATGCCGCACGCGTGGATCTCGTGTGGACCGGACGCGAGTTGCTGGGATGTCTCTTCGGATATGAAAAGGCCCAGTTTGACTCGGCATACGTGGCACGCGACACTGTGATGATGCACGAGAAAGCCTATTTCATGCGCAGCATCCTCACCGACCTCGACATGCTCACCGCGCAGCACCCGTTCAGTTCTATGGACAAGTGGATTGAAATGGCACGCGACCTGGGCGAGTCTCCCGAAGTCAAGGACTACTACGAGATGAACGCAAGGCGCATCGTCACCACATGGGGCGGTGACCTCAACGACTATGCTATGCGCAGCTACAGCGGCCTCATCGCCAACTACCAGGCAGTGCGCTGGCAACTCTACATCGACGAGGCATTCAACTCGGTGCGCACAGGGCAACCCCTGCGAGACAACGAGCGCATCGAGGCAACGCACCAGTTTGAGGAATCATTTGCCCACAAAACCGGCGAGCAATTCCCTAAATATCCCGATGTGGAACTCCTGTCGCTGTCACGATCGCTAGCATCAAAGTATGCCACAGAACTCAACGACTGGCTGAAAACATTGAAATGATTTAGCTTCTATTAAAGAAACCCGTTTTTCAGACCCTATACATCAAGGAACGTGGTTAGTTCCTCTATGTATTTGAGCTTTGTGATATCCTCCCATTGGCCATCCTTCTCTGTTCGCACCTTCTTGTATTTTGAGAGCATTCTGAAT
>NZ_JAZLLZ010000153.1:0-23324 GCF_045598405.1 Sodaliphilus sp. | reverse complement strand
TTTATAAAAAAACTATGAAAAACACACTGGGGACAGCCCGAGCGGCCGGGGCAAAGCCCCTTTGAGCGGAAAAAGCTACCGCCTGTTCTGGCTATTTTTCACAGCCTCTTGTCATTTGCGACTGCAAACATAGTAACTCTGTGGTGGAAGTAGCAGTTGTCATCGTCGTCAAAAACCAGTCATCGCAGCGAAATCGTATCGTAGCGAGCAACGCGAGCGCATCGTCATCGTTTTTTTAGTCATTCGTTCTTCGTTTTTTAGTGAAAAAAGCAGTAACTTTGCATGATTTATGGAAGCAAAGAAAACAGTATATTTCGAGACTTTGGGTTGCAAACTGAATTTTTCAGAGACTGCCACCATGGGGCAACTCCTTGCCGAGCAAGGCATTGAAGCAGTTCCCGATGGCGGCACACCCGACGTGTGCGTGATAAACACCTGCAGCGTCACCGAACTTGCCGACAAGAAAGGACGTCAGCACATACGCAGCCTTCACAAGCGTTACCCCGAGGCCCTTATCGTGGTCACCGGTTGCTACGCGCAGCTCAAGGGCGATGAGATAGCGCAGTTGCCCGGAGTGGATATCGTGCTGGGGCAGGATCAGAAAGGCGAGATTGCCCAATATGTAACCCGCTGGTTTGGCGACCGCAACAGTGTGGAGAGCATTACCCCCACACGCGACATCAGGCGCTTTGTCCCCTCGTGCGAGTGTGGCAGCCGCACCCGTTACTGGCTAAAGGTGCAGGACGGTTGCGACTACTACTGCAGTTACTGCACCATCCCCATGGCACGCGGACGCAGCCGCAGCGGCTCCATCGAGAGCATCGTGGCACAGGCACAGGACGTGGCGTCGAAAGGCGGCAAAGAAATCGTGATCACAGGCGTCAACATAGGCGACTTCGGCAAGAACACCGGCGAGCGTTTCATCGACCTGATACGTGCATTTGACCAGATAGAGGGCATAGAGCGTTACCGCATCTCATCGATCGAGCCCGATCTGCTCACCGACGAGATTATCGAGTTCTGCGCTCAATCACGTGCGTTCATGCCCCATTTCCACATACCATTGCAGTGCGGCAACAACGAGGTGCTCAGGCTCATGCGACGCCACTATGACCGCGAGCTCTTTGCCGAGAAAGTGCACCGTTGCCAGGAACTCATGCCCGATTGCTTCATCGGCGTGGATGTGATGGTGGGCAGCCGCGGCGAGACCCCTGAATGCTTTGAGGACAGCTACAACTTCCTCGACTCGCTCTCGTTGCAGCATCTCCACGTGTTCCCTTATAGCGAGCGCCCCGGCACCATGGCGCTGCGCATCCCCTACGTGGTGAGCCAGCGCGACAAGCAGGCTCGCGCACAACGCATGATTGAATTGAGCGACCGCAAGCAGCGTGAGTTCATCGAGCGATACCTGGGCACCGTGCGGCCCGTGCTCATGGAGGCTCCGCACGGCTCCGCACCCATGCACGGCTTCACCGACAACTACATACGCGTCAACGTGCCGCACCGCCCCGAGCTCGTCAACACGGTGGTCAACGTGCGTCTCGACAGCATCGCCGGCCCCGACCTCACCGTGGATGCTACGATTGTGTGACGAAACTTGAAGAATCGATATTTCGACTTTTCGAGAGAATTTTTATAGAAAATGAAGAAAGTAGCAGTAATAATATTAAACTGGAACGGCGCTGCATTGCTGCGCAAGTATCTGCCCAGCGTGGTCTCCAACACTAACCCCGACATCGCTGATGTCGTTGTGGCCGATAATGGCAGCACCGATGACAGCCTCAATGTCCTGGCCGATGAATTTCCGTCGGTCAAGGTAATCACCCTGCCCGAGAACTACGGGTTTGCCGAGGGTTACAACCGCGCCCTTGCCGTGACCGGGAACGAATATACCGTGCTGCTCAATAGCGACGTGCGCACGCCTCATGGATGGCTCGACCCCATGCTTGACTACATGGAGACGCACCCCCAGGTGGGAGCACTGCAACCCAAACTCCTGCACGACAACGGCGAGGGAGGCAAAGAAACCTTTGACTATGCCGGTGCTGCGGGCGGATACCTCGACTGCCACGGGTACCCCTACTGCCGCGGACGCATCTTCGACAGCGTGGAAGATGACCTCGGACAATATGACGACATCACCCCCAGCATCTTGTGGGCTAGCGGAGCCTGCCTAATGGTGCGCACCGAGCTATACAAGCAAGCCGGAGGTCTCGACAAGGATTTCTTTGCCCACATGGAGGAAATAGACCTGTGCTGGCGCATCATCCTCAGCGGCAGCGAGATACACATGTTGCCCAAGAGCCGTGTCTATCACCTGGGCGGAGCAAGCCTGGCCTACGGCAACCCGCGCAAGACCTACCTCAACTTCCGCAACAACCTCTTGCTGCTGCACAAGAACCTGCCTGCAGCCGACGTGAAGAAAGCCCTCTTCACGCGCCGCCTGCTCGACACCCTGGCATGGGGCATGGCAGTGGCAAAGTTCCACTGGGCCGACGCGCGAGCTATCCTCAAGGCTCACAACGACTTCCGAACGATGCGCAAGAACTACACGCAGCATCCCACACGCAACCTGCTCAAGGAAATGCCCGAGTGCCGCTGCAACATCATCACCGACTATTACCTCGGCGGGCGCAAGAAATTCTAATTGCTCGCTTGATATAGGCGGGATAGGCGGGATAGCTGGAATAGCCTAGATAGCCTAGATAGCCGGGATAGCCTAGATAGTCTTTCGTTTTTCGTCTTTCGTTTTTTCGTGTTTCGTTTTTTTCGTTTTTCACAAAAAATCATTAACTTTGTGGGTTGAAACATAAAACAGCAATCACTATGGCAATATTTGATAACGTGAATGCGGGCATCAAGGCTGCTATGCTGGCCCGCGACAAGGTGCGCCTGGGCGCATTACAAGGCATTAAGGCCGAACTGCTGCTCATCAAGACCCAGCCAGGCAACAACGGAGAGGTGAGCGATGAGAACGCACTCAAGGTGCTCATGAAAATGGCAAAGCAACGCAAGGAGAGCGCAGCCCTCTACACCGAGAATGGCCGTGAGGACCTCGCAGGCGAGGAACTGGCACAGGCTGCCGTGATTGAGGAATTCCTGCCCAAGATGATGAGCGCCGAGGAACTCGAAGCCGCCGTTAAGGAAATCATCGCCACAACAGGAGCCACCTCTATGAAGGACATGGGCAAGGTCATGGGCCTCGCAACCAAGCAGCTTGCTGGCAAGGCCGAGGGAAAAGCCATCAACGCCCTGGTGCGACAACTGCTTTCTTGAGATTTTAAGAACGGATAAAAGATATAGTATAGATAACTATAGAAACTATAGATAGAAAAAAAACAACTAAAAAACAACAATAAAAAATGCTTACACTTCAACTCATCAATGAGAATCCCGAGGCTGTGATTGAGCGCCTTGCCGTCAAGTGCTTTGACGCGCGCGAGCCCATCACCCGCGTTGTGGAACTCGACAAGCAACGCCGCGCAGCACAAAAGGAGCGTGACGACAACGCTGCCGTGCTCAACAAGATGGCAGCGCAGATAGGTGCCCTCATGAAGCAGGGCCAGCGCGAGGAAGCCGAGGCCGTTAAGGCACAAGTGGCTGCCCTCAAAAACACCAATAAGGAAATCGACGACCGCCTCAAGGCTGCCGAAGACGAGATAACAGAGATTCTCCTCTCTATCCCTAACGTACCCTACGAGGGTGTGCCTGCCGGACGCACTGCTGCCGACAACGTGGTAGAGAAAGAGGGCGGCGACATGCCCAACCTGGGCGAGGATGCACTCCCCCACTGGGAACTCGCCAAGAAATATAACCTCATCGACTTTGACCTGGGCGTGAAGATCACAGGTGCAGGTTTCCCCGTCTATATAGGCAAGGGTGCCCGCCTGCAGCGCGCGCTCATCCAGTTCTTCCTCGACGAGGCCAGCGAAGCCGGCTACGTAGAGGTTGAGCCCCCCTATCTCGTGAACGAGGATTCAGGACGCGGCACTGGCCAGCTCCCCGACAAGGAAGGCCAGATGTACCACGCTACTCTCGACAACTTCTACCTCATCCCCACAGCAGAGGTTCCCGTCACCAACATCTACCGTGATGTCATCCTCAGCCAGGACGAGCTTCCCAAGAAGAACTGCGCTTATTCAGCATGCTTCCGCCGCGAGGCCGGCAGCTATGGCAAAGACGTGCGCGGTCTCAACCGCCTGCACCAGTTTGACAAGGTGGAAATCGTGCGCATCGAGCGTCCCGAGGACTCTTATGCAGCTCTCGAGGAGATGAAGGACCACGTTCAGGGTCTGCTTGAGAAACTCGGCCTCCCCTGGCACATCCTGCGCTTGTGCGGCGGCGACATGAGCTTCACCAGCGCCATCACATTCGACTTTGAAGTGTGGTCGGCAGCACAGCAACGCTGGCTCGAGGTAAGTTCGGTTTCTAACTTCGAGACTTACCAGACCAACCGTCTGAAGTGCCGCTACCGTGGCGACGACAAGAAGACACGCTTGTGCCACAGCCTCAACGGCTCGGCTCTCGCACTGCCCCGCATCGTGGCTGCATTGCTCGAGAACAACCAGACACCCGAGGGAATACGCATCCCCAAGTGCCTGCACAAGTACACCGGTTTTGAAATAATCAATTAATAAAAATAGTTTTTTCATAAACCAAGTGGCGTTGCTCGTGAGAGTAGCGCCACTTTTTTTCGATATATTGCGGTTTTGGCATTTACTGGTGTTTGCCGGTGAGTATTCCCTTGATATCGTGCAGTTTGTTGAGGGCTTCCATGGGGGTGAGGTTGTTGATGTCGATGTGCAGAATCTCGTCGCGTATCTGCGTGAGCACGGGGTCGTCGAGCTGGAATATCGACAGCTGGTAGCCACTGCGTGATGATGCCACGTCGCCCAGGTCCTTGGTCACAGCAGCGCCGCCTTGCGAGTTGGCCTCGAGCTGTTTGAGCACTTGGCCTGCACGATCGACGATTACCGGCGGCATACCCGCCAGCTTTGCCACATGAATACCGAAACTGTGCTCGCTGCCACCCTTCACAATCTTGCGCAGGAACACAACCTTGCCGTTCATCTCCTTCACGCTCACGTTGTAGTTGACAATGCGCTTGAAGTTCTTCTCCATCTCGTTGAGTTCGTGGTAGTGAGTGGCAAAGAGCGTCTTGGCACGTGCACGGTGCTCATGGATATATTCCACGATAGACCATGCGATCGAGATGCCGTCGTAGGTGCTGGTGCCGCGGCCCAACTCGTCAAAGAGCACAAGGCTGCGCTCGCTCAGGTTGTTAAGTATCGAAGCCGCCTCGGTCATCTCAACCATGAAAGTGGATTCGCCCTGCGAGATGTTGTCGCTGGCGCCCACACGGGTGAATATCTTATCGACCACGCCTATCCTGGCGGCCTGTGCAGGCACATAACAGCCCATCTGGGCCATGAGCGCGATGATAGCCGTCTGTCGCAGCAAGGCACTCTTACCAGCCATGTTGGGACCGGTGATGACCATTATCTGATCCTCGTCGTTGCTCAAGCGCAAGCTATTGGGCACATACAGCTCGCCCGGGGGCAGCTGACGCTCGATCACGGGATGTCGGCCCTCAGTGATGTCGAGGTCCAGGCTCTCATCCACCACGGGGCGGTTATACTTGCCCTCGGCAGCCACCACGGTGAACGACATGAGGCAGTCGAGCTGCGCAAGGATGTTGCAGTTGACCTGAATGGCGGGGATAAACTCGGTCACAGCCATCACAAGTTCGTTGAACAGTTGCGCCTCGATGACGAGGATCTTCTCCTCGGCGCCCAGAATCTTCTCCTCATAGTCTTTGAGTTCCTGGGTCACATATCGCTCGGCGTTGACAAGCGTCTGCTTGCGTATCCACTCCACGGGAACCTTGTCCTTGTGGGTGTTGCGCACCTCGATGTAGTAGCCGAAGACGTTGTTGTAGGCAATTTTCAGGCTAGGAATGCCCGTGGTCTCGCTGAGGTTGCGCTGCATGGCCATGAGATAGTCCTTGCCGCTGTGGGCGATTTCGCGCAACTCGTCGAGCTGCGGGTCCACGCCTCGCATTATCACGTTTCCGCGGTTCACCTGGTTGGGTGCGTCGGGGTTGATTTCCCTGTCGATGCGCTCGGCTATCGATGCACAGGGATTTAGCTGGTCGCCCATGGCGTTGAGCACGTCGCACGTGGCATCCATGCACATGTGTTTGATGGGTCGCACGGCCTGCAGCGCGCACTTGAGCTGCACCAGTTCGCGCGGAGTGATGCGTCCCACGGCAGCTTTGCTGGTGAGTCGCTCCACGTCGCCCATCACCTCAAGCTGCTGCTTGAGCAAGTCGCGCGCCTCGGGGTCACGGAAGAAGTGCTCCACCACGTTGAGACGGCGCTCGATAGCAGCCACGTCCTTGAGGGGGAAGAGCACCCATCGATGCATCAGTCGGGCACCCATAGGCGATAGCGTGCGGTCGATAACGCTTAACAGCGACTTGCCGCCATCGGCCATCGAATCGACCAGTTCAAGGTTGCGCACGGTGAACTTGTCGAGGCGCACATATCGCTCGGCCTCGATGCGCGATAGCATGGTGATGTGCTTCACCTGGGTGTGCTGCGTCATGTCGAGATAGTGCATGATAGCACCCGCCGACACGATGGCACACTCCATGCGGTCCACGCCGAATCCTTTGAGGTTCTTGGTCTCAAAATGCTTGAGCAGGCGGTCCATGGCGCTCTCCATAGTGAACGCCCAGTCGTCCATCTCGAAAGTGAGGTACTGGCTTGAGAATGAGTCGGCAAAACGCTTGCGGTCGCTGCGCTCGATGAGCACTTCCTTGGGGTTGAAGTTGCCCATGAGCTTATCTACATACTCCACATTGCCCTCGGCCACCAGGAACTCTCCCGTGCTGATGTCGAGCAATGCCAGGCCCACGTTTTTCTTGCCGAAGTTGACCGCAGCCAGGAAGTTGTTCTCTTTGCGGTCGAGAATCGTGCCGCTGGTCACAACACCGGGTGTGACCAGCTCTGTGATGCCACGTTTCACCAGTTTCTTGGTGAGTTTGGGGTCCTCAAGCTGGTCGCAGATGGCCACACGCTTGCCAGCACGCACCAGCCTGGGCAGATAAGTGTCGAGTGCATGGTGCGGGAAACCAGCCATCTCGGTCGCTGCGGCAGCCCCGTTGGAGCGCCGTGTGAGCGTGATGCCCAGGATCTCGGATGCCGTCACAGCATCCTGAAGATATGTTTCATAGAAGTCTCCCACGCGAAACAAAAGCACCGCATCGGGGTGCTTCTCTTTCATAGCCATGAATTGCTTCATCATGGGCGTGTTTAATGCGTCTTTTGCCATCGTGCAGTATTTTTTTAGAAATACAAAGATACTACTTTTTTACGAAAGACGAAAAACGAAAGGTAAAAACGTGAGCTTGAATGACCAGTTTTTTTTAGTGGCTGTTGAATAGGCTACATGAGCTAGATAGGCTATATAGGCTTCTAGTGATTACTTCTTGCGGAGTATCGTCGCTGTGCGGGCGGGGAGGTAGAGCTTGAGCCAACCGAGGTGAGCGTCGGCGTAGAGCGGGTCGTGCTCGGTGAGGTGGTTGGCCTCTTCCTGGATGTTGCCCCAGCCGCCATACTGCGTCTCGTCGCTATTGAACAACGGCTCGTACTCGCCCTCGGGCGCCAGCATGCCGTAGTCGCTGAACGACTTGAACGGGTGGAAGTTGAACACGAACACGAGGTCGCCGCGCATGAACGCGAGCACCTGGTCACCGTCGTTGTCCCACAGTTTCTTCACCTCGCGCGATTCAAATCCCTCGGTGTCTGCCAACAGGTGCATCACGTCGCGGTCCCATGCCGCTAGGTACTTATACTTGAGGTCGTCGCGGTCGAGCAGATCCCACTGACGGCGGGCATACTTGTGGCTCCAGCCGTTGCCCTCGCGCGGGAAGTCAATCCACTCGGGATGGCCCCACTCGTTGCCCATGAAGTTGAGATAGCCGCCGTTGATGGTCGATGCGGTAACCAAGCGTATCATCTTGTGCAGCGCCATGCCGCGTGCCACGGTGCCGTCGTCGTCGCCGTCCATCATGTGCCAGTACATCTCCTTGTCGATGAGGCGGAAGATGATGGTTTTGTCGCCCACCAGCGCCTGGTCATGGCTCTCGGCGTAGGAGATGGTCTTCTCATCGGCGCGGCGGTTGGTGGGTTCCCAGAAGATTGATCCAGGCTTCCAGTCCTCGTCTTTGCGCTCCTTGATGGTCTTGATCCAGTAGTCGGGGATGCCCATCGCCATGCGGTAGTCAAATCCCATGCCTCCGTCCTTGAACTTGCGCGCCAGGCCGGGCATTCCGCTCATTTCCTCGGCGATGGTGATAGCGTTCTTGTTGGTGCCGTGTATCACCTCGTTGGCAAGCGTCAGGTAGGTGATGGCATTAGTGTCCTGGCCACCATTGTAGTAGTCGCCATAGCCGCCGAACGACTGTCCCAGGCCGTGGCTGTAGTATAGCATCGAGGTCACGCCGTCGAAGCGGAAACCGTCAAACTTGTATTTCTCGAGCCAGAAACGGCAGTTGCTCAACAGGAAGTAGAGCACCTCGTTCTTGCCGTAGTCGAAGCACAGCGAGTCCCATGCCGGGTGCTCGCGGCGGCCGTCGCCGTAGAAGTACTGGTCGATGCTGCCGTCAAAGCGTCCCAGGCCCTCCATCTCGTTTTTCACAGCGTGGGAGTGCACGATGTCCATGATCACAGCGATGCCGCGGGCATGGGCGTCGTCGATGAGGTGCATGAGTTCCTCGGGGGTACCGAAGCGGCTCGACGCTGCGTAGAAGCTCGACACGTGGTAACCGAACGACCCGTAGTAAGGGTGCTCCTGAATGGCCATAATCTGGATGGCGTTGTAGCCGGCTTTTTCCACACGGGGCAAAATCTCGGTGCGGAACTCCTCGTAGGTGCCCACGCCCTCGCGATTCTGCGCCATGCCTATGTGGCACTCATAGATGAGCAGAGGCGATGTGCTGGGCTTGAAGCGTTTCACCTTGAACTTATACTCCTCGTCGGGGGCCCACACCTGCGCCGAGAAAATCTTGGTGGCCTCGTCCTGAACCACGCGGGTGGCATAGGCGGGAATGCGCTCGCCGCTGCCGCCGTCCCAGTGCACATTGAGCTTGTAGAGATCGCCGTGCTTGAGCGCATGTGCAGGCAGGTTCAGTTCCCAGCTGCCGTCCTCAAGGCGTTTCATGGCAAAGGGTGCGCAGTCGGTCCACTGGTTGAAGTCGCCCACCATGTAGATGGCGGTAGCGTTAGGTGCCCATTCGCGCATCACCCACTTGCCATCGGGCAGGCGGTGCAGGCCGTAGTATTCGTGGGCATTGGCCCAGTCCTTGAGCTTGCAGTTGCCGCCTGTGAGCTCGTTAATCTTGCGCACGGCGTCGTTGTGGCGTCCGTCGATAGCAGCCTCAAATGGTGCCAGCCAGGGATCATCCTTGATGATGCGCAGTGTTTTCTTGCGTGATATGGGTTTACGTTTACTCGTTGCCATGATGCTTGTTATTTATTTAAAAAAATCCCGGATTTCCCGGAAAAACCGGAAGTTCCGGGGGGATAGAAGTTTTTTTACAATGTAGCGTCGCTTTGCTGGAATGTGGTTCCGCGGCTCATGTCGCCGGTGTCGAGACCCAGTTTGAGCCACTTCATGCGTTGCTTTGAGGTGCCGTGGGTGAAGCTTTCAGGCACGTCGTAGCCCTGTGCTTTCTTCTGGAGATAGTCATCGCCTATCACTTGCGCGCAACGTATTGCTTCCTCAAGGTCGCCGTCCTCGAGCGAACCGAAGAGCTTGTTGTCGTGGTGTGCCCACACGCCGGCATAGAAGTCGGCAAGGAGCTCCAGTCGCACGCTCACCTTGTTGGCCTCGGCCTTGTCCATGTGCGACATCTTGTTGTGTGCCTCTCCCAGAGAACCCAGGAGGTACTCAACATGGTGCCCCACCTCATGGGCGATCACATAGGCATAGGCAAAGTCGCCGTCGGCACCCAGTTGCTGGCGCATGCCAGTGAAGAACGAGAGGTCAATGTAGAGAGTCTGGTCGGCGCTGCAATAGAAAGGCCCCATCTGCGCCTGTCCCTGTCCGCATCCGGTGCTGGTGCTGCCTGTGTAGAGCACCATCTTGGGGTTCTTGTATTCGCCCAGGCCATTCTCGCGGAAAACCTTGGCCCACACGTCCTCGGTGCCGGCAAGAATCTGGCGAGAGAACTTGGCAAGTTCTTCTTCCTCGGGGGTGAACTGCTGCTGTCCGTCTTGCGTTTGTTGCTCAACGGCTATGTTGCCAGCCTGCTGGAGCACGTCGGTGATGTCGCCGCCACCCATAAACATCATGATGAGCGCGATGATGATACCGCCTATGCCGCCTATTCCGGCTATCTTTGCGCCACCGCTCATGCCGCGGCGATCTTCCACATTACTGCTCTCTCTGCGTCCGTCTAATTTCATATTTCTTGTTTTTTGAGATTATACTGTAAGTTAGTTATTGCAAAGGTACTGTTTTTTTACGAAAAACGAAAGACGAAAGACGAAAAAACTAAAAACGCTTCGCCAAAGGATGACCTTGCAGCGAAGCGTTCTTGTTATTTTACAGGGCAAAGCCCGTTCTTGTATCAATTACTGGGCGGGAGCAACCTCAACGGGCACTTGGTGTCCGTCGGGAGCTGTTACCTTCTGGGCCTCAACAGTCTCGAGAACGAACACGAGAGTCTCGTTGGGACCAATCTGGGGCTGACGTCCGTCGGGGCCATAAGCAAGGTCACCGGGGATTACAACCTCAACCTTCATGCCGGGTTTCATCAGCTGAAGAATTTCAGCAAATCCGGGGATAACGCCCTGGCAGCGGAAAGGAACTGCCTCACCCTGGCTGTTGTCAAACTCCTTGCCGTCGATGTGTGTGCCCACATACTTGGTCATGATCACGTCGGTCTCCTTGAAGTTCTCGCCAGCACCTTCAGCCAGCACCTTGTAAACAAGGCCGCTCTTGGTGGTGATGTAAGACTTGTCGGCTTTCTTCTTGTTGATGAATGCCTCGCCAGCCTTCTTGTTCTCGATAGCAACGGGATCGTTTTCCTTGGCTTGTCTAGCAGCGCGCTCCATCATGCCGTTGAGCTCCATGCTCATCTGCTGCAGCTTGGTCTCGTCCATCACAGAGTCGGCAAGAAGAGTCTTGATGAAGTTCTTCTTGAATGCCTCGTGGTCGATTTCAAAACCAGCCTGGTTCTTGAAGTTAACGAGCATACCCATAGCCTGCATACCGATTTGGATACCAGCCATGTAGCTGTGGTTGCTAGTATCGGCAGCCATCACAGTCTCGATACCCTTGACGAGCTCCTTGATGTCGATGGTTGAGTCTTCCTTAACCTGATATTTGATTTGGCTTCCATACAGTGTACTCATGTATTCGCTGATAGAATCAGTGAGAGGAGTGCTTGTGTCGGCCTTCTTTTCATTGCAGCTGATAACGCACATTGCGAAAGCTGCAATAAGAACAACTGAAAGAATTTTCTTCATAGTTTTTTTAAAAAAGTTATTGTGAATGATTTTTAATTAATTGTCGCAAGAATTAGAGATGGTCGCCGCTGCGCTGCACCTTGATGAGCTGCACGTCGAAGATCAGTGTTGAGTTGGGCTGGATGGGGCCTGTTCCGTGGGGGCCGTATGCCAGCTCGCTGGGAATGAAGAAACGATAGGCGCTGCCTTCGCTCATGAGCTGAAGGCCTTCGACCCAGCCGGGGATAACCTGACCCACGCCGAATGTAGCGGGCTCGCCGCGCTCCTCGCTGCTGTCAAACACTGTGCCGTCGATCAGTCGGCCTGTGTAGTGCACTGTCACAGCGTCGGTTGCAGTGGGCTTGATGCCGTCGCCTTCCTTTACCACGAGATACTGGAGACCGCTTGCGGTGACCTTCACGTTCTCGTCTTTAGCATTCTCCTCGAGGAACTTCTTGCCTGCCTCGGCATTGTTCTTCTTGTTTTCCTCCTCAAGAGCCGTGAAGAACTCCTGAATGAATGCCTTGGCCTCGTCATAACTCATGAGTTTCTCCTCATTGTTATATACTGCCTTAAGTGCTGCCGCAAAGTCGTCGGCGTTGAGCTCGCGTATTCCCGAGCCAATGAAATTCTGGGCCATGCTCAGACCCAATGCGTAACTAAGTTTGTCCATTTATTTTGTAAAATTTTTGTGCAAAGTTACTGCAAGTTGCGTTAACTGCAAAATAAAAAGGGTTTAAAGTTTTTGAAAGTGCTGCGAATGTGGCCGTAATTAGGTTTATACTTCTTCTAAAACCCCTTGTCAACATAAAAGTATTACTAGTGGCGGCCTTGCAGGCGCAGGTAGTTGATAAGCAAGGCGGGGCGGTCGGTCTGGACGAGGCTGGCACCAGCATCGAGTACCCACTGCCAAGAGTCGCGGGTGTTGTGGCCAAAGACAGCGACATCGTCGTCGTGACCCGCACACAGACTGGGCCACAGGGTGTTGACCCATACCTTGGAGCCGCTCGCCTGTATCTTTTTCATCAAAGCCAACTCACGCTCACCGCACTGCGAGAAACAGCATTCAATGGCAAGAGGTTTCACTGCAAGCCACTCATCAATAATCACTCCGGCTTCGTCGCTGTTGAGATTTACCACGGGCATATAGATGGTGTGAGCCAGCACATCGGCATTCTCGCGCTGCACTTTGTCAAGGCGATGCCCGCTCTTGATGACTATCTGGTCGAGCATACCCATCTCGCGTGCAAGCGCATAGACCTGGGGGAAATAGTCATACCCCTTATCAATGTTGATGAGAATCTTGCCACGGGTGAGTGCAAAGACTTCTTCGATGGTGGGAATCTGCACGGTGGTTACGCGCCCCATGCCATTCTTGAGACGCAGGCTCTTGATTTGCTCGAGAGTGAGGTCGCACACGCGTCCCTGTCCGTTGCTGGTGCGGTTCACGTCAAAATCGTGCATGAGCACAAGATGGCCGTCGAGCGTCTTCTGCAAGTCTATCTCCACCATGTCCACACCCATGTCGATGCAATGCTCGATGGCAGGAAGCGAATTTTCAGGAGCACCGCGCCAGTCGCCACGGTGCGACACAACGATGACATGCTTGCCGGCAGGGTCGTTGAGTACTTGGAGCAAATTCTCAAACTGGCTAGCATGCGCCATGGTGCTCATGGCTATCGCAATAAGCATCAAGAGGAATCGTCTCATCACTGATGGTTATAGGGTTCTGAGTATCTCGATAAACTCGGCGACGCCCTGTGTGGCAGGCTTGGCAATCACGTTGACCCATTCAGGCACTGCGGCCGGCTTGGGGTCGATGTAGAACACCTTGGTGTCCTCGCGGGTGTATTGCAGCAATGCTGCGGCAGGGTAAACCGACAGCGTGGTGCCTATCACCACAAACACGTCGGCCTCTTGCGCCAGGCGGCATGCGGGCTGGAAATTGGGGACATCCTCGCCGAAGAACACGATGTGCGGACGCACGTGCAGTCCATCGCGGTCGGTAGTCTCGGGCGATGTGCACAGTCCCTCGCCGCTCAACTGGTCGCATGGCAGCTGATAGTAACTGTAAGGTTCGCGCATGGTGCGCACCTTCATGAGCTCGCCATGCAGGTGTAGCACACGAGTGGAACCAGCACGCTCGTGCAAGTCGTCGACGTTCTGCGTGACAATGTGCACGTCGTGAGTTTTCTCAAGCTCGGCAAGCGCAATGTGTGCCGCATTGGGCTGTGCTTCGAGCAGCTGCTTGCGTCGTTCGTTATAGAAATGGTGCACTAGCGCCGGATCGCGGGCAAACCCCTCGACACTGGCAACGTCCATCACAGGGTAGTTCTCCCACAACCCGCCGGCATCGCGAAACGTGGTGATACCACTCTCGGCGCTCATCCCCGCGCCACTTGAAACAACTATCTTCATATACTACTGTTTTTTTTTAAAACTACAGATTACGCTGATTACGCAGATTCTTTAAGCTGGATTTAGTAACGATGCTTTTGATTGATGAAACGCTCAAATTTTAATCTTGTTTCACCGAAATTAAACAAATAGCCCACTTGATATCCACTTGCTTTCAAATAATTTACGATCTGTGCCCTATGCACGTCATCCAACTTCGATACCGCTTTGAGTTCAAGAATAATGTCATTATGGCACACGAAGTCGGCCTTATATGGTTGTGCTAATGGAATACCCTTATATGTGATATATATTAGCTTTTCTCGTTCTGTAGGAATACATCGCGACTTTAGTGCTATTTCAAGTGCTTCTTGATACACTTTTTCAAGAAAGCCGCAGCCCAGAGTCCTGTGAACTTCCATTGCTGCCCCTATTATCGATGCTCCTTCTTCTTTGTAAATGAAATTTATAAAAAAATCTGAGTAATCTGTGTAATCTGTAGTTTTTTAGTTTATTACTTGAGGCGCTTGGAGAGTTTGTCGATCATGTCGCGGGTCATTGAGTCGAGGTCGTACTGGTGGTTCCAGCCCCACTCCATGCGGGCGCATGTGTCGTCGAGCTTGTTGGGCCATGAGTCGGCAATGCCCTGGCGCAGAGCATCTACCTGATACTCCATCTCGAAGGTGGGTATGTACTTCTTGATGTTGTTGTAGATGATCTCGGGGTCGAAGCTCATTGCCGCAATGTTGAACGAGTTGCGGTGCTTGAGCTTGCTCTCGTCGGCTTCCATGATTTCAATGGCAGCACGCAACGCGTCGGGCATATACATCATGTCCATGTAAGTGCCAGCCTTGATGGGGCAAATGAATTTCTCTCCCTTGACAGCGCTGTAATAGATATCCACAGCATAGTCGGTGGTGCCACCGCCAGGAGGGGTCACATAGCTGATGAGGCCAGGGAATCGCACCGAGCGGGTGTCCACGCCAAACTTCATGGCATAGTAGTTGCTGAGCAATTCGCCTGTCACCTTGGTCACGCCATACATGGTGCGGGGCTGCTGGATAGTGTCCTGCGGCGTGCCATCCTTGGGGGCATTGGGTCCAAACGAACCGATGCTACTAGGAGTGAACACGGCACACTTGTTCTCGCGCGCCACCTCGAGCACGTTGATCAGGCCGTTGATGCCTATGTGCCATGCCAGCAAGGGCTTGCTCTCGGCCACGGCACTGAGCAGGGCAGCGAGGTTGTAGATAGTGTCAACGTTATATTTTTTCACCACGTCGGCTATTTGCTGCGCATTAGTGATGTCGACCACCTCCATGGGGCCGCTCTCTGCCAGTTCGCCCTTAGGCTCGGCACCGGGGATGTATCCAGCCACCACATTGCCTCCGCCATAGACGCTGCGCAACTTCATTGCCAGTTCTGAGCCTATCTGGCCCGTAGAACCGATGATAAGTATATTTTTCATCGTTTTATTTGAGTAGTTAATTTCTTTATGTTTCTAGGATTTGAAGAGGTTAATGGGTTTAACGGTTTAAAGGTTAGGGGCTAACTCATTAAACCTTTAAACCGTTAAACTTTTACTTCAACAGTTCGCCCTTGACCTTGATGAAAGCAGCGATGGCCTTGTCGAGGTGCTCGCGGTTGTGTCCTGCCGAGAGCTGCACGCGGATGCGCGCCTCACCCTTGGGCACCACGGGATAGTAGAAACCTGTGACATAGATACCCTCTTCCTGCATGCGGGCCGCGAAGTCTTGCGACAACTTAGCGTCGTAGAGCATCACAGCGCAGATGGCACTCTGCGTGGGCTTGATGTCGAAGCCTGCTGCCATCATCTTGTCGCGGAAATAGTTCACGTTCTCCACCAACTTGTCATGCAGTTCGTTGCTCTCTTTGAGCATCTTGAACATCTCGATGCTTGCGCCCACGATGCCAGGAGCGATTGAGTTAGAGAACAGATAAGGACGCGAGCGCTGGCGCAGCATGTCGATGATCTCCTTGCGTCCGGTAGTGAAACCGCCCATCGCGCCGCCGAAAGCCTTGCCCAGCGTGCCGGTAAAGATGTCAATCTTGCCGTAGAGGTCAAACTGCTCGGCCACGCCGTGTCCTGTGGGGCCAACCACACCGGCAGAGTGCGACTCATCGACCATCACCAGCGCGTCATACTTCTCGGCGAGTTCGCATATCTTGTCCATGGGAGCCACGTTGCCGTCCATCGAGAACACACCGTCGGTGGCAATGAGGCGGAAACGTTGGGCCTGAGCCTCCTGGAGACACTTTTCAAGTTCCTCCATGTTGGCGTTAGCATAGCGGTAGCGCTTAGCCTTGCACAGGCGCACGCCATCGATGATCGAAGCATGGTTGAGCGCATCGCTGATGATTGCGTCGTCAGGACCAAGCAGAGCCTCAAAGAGACCGCCGTTAGCGTCAAAGCAAGAGCCATAGAGGATAGCGTCCTCGGTGTGGAAATAGTCGGCAATCGAAGCCTCCAGTTCCTTGTGTATGTCCTGCGTGCCACAGATGAAGCGCACGCTCGACATGCCGTAGCCATGCTCCTTCATCGTGTTGATCGAAGCCTCGATGAGTCGGGGATTGTTTGATAAGCCCAAGTAATTGTTGGCGCAGAAGTTAAGCACATCACTATCGGGTTGCACCTTAATGTCGGCGCGTTGCTCGGTGGTAATTATTCGTTCGTTTTTATACAAGCCGGCAGCCTTAATGTCGGCAAGTTCCTGAGTAAGGAACGCTTGCATTTTTCCGTACATAGTTAAAGAGGTTTTATCTAGTTAAGTTTATTTCTTGTTTTAAACTACAAAGTTATATAATAATTACGAAATGAGCAAATATAAATACCACAAGAACCACGCCCCCGCAGCAAAATCATTTCCCCAGAGTCAACATTCAGGAGCACTGCGCGCACTCTGATTTGCTCTGATTTGGGCATATTGCGTGAGTTTTTTGGGTAAAATCATTATTTTAAGGAGATGGCAGGACATACTGATTACATTGTTTTAGGCAATCTCTGTGCCCTCTGTAACTCTGTGAGAGCCCGTTTTTTTCGTTTTTCGTTTTTTTGTCTTTCGTCTTTCGTTAAATTTCACTACCTTTGCAAGTTGAAACATCGAAAAAAACATAAAAAAACAGCATAACAATGAATTTTGTAGAAGAACTTACATGGCGCGGCATGATTGCTAACATCATGCCCGGAACCGAAGAACAACTCAAGAAAGAAATGACATCGGCCTACGTGGGCATCGACCCCACTGCCGACTCACTCCACATCGGTCACCTCGTGAGCATCATGATGCTCAAGCACTTCCAGCGCGCAGGACACCGTCCCATCGCTCTCGTGGGCGGCGCCACCGGTATGATTGGCGACCCCTCAATGAAATCGCAGGAGCGCAAGCTCATCGATGAGGTCACTCTGCGTCACAACCAGGAGTGCATACGTGAGCAACTCTCGCGCTTCCTCGACTTCGACAGCGATGCCCCCAACCACGCAATCCTGGTCAACAACTACGACTGGATGAAAGAATTCTCATTCCTCAACTTCATTCGCGACGTGGGCAAGCACATCACCGTAAACTATATGATGGCAAAGGACAGCGTGAAGAAGCGTCTCGCTGCCAACGCCGACCACGGCATGTCGTTCACCGAGTTCTCTTACCAGCTGCTCCAGGGCTATGACTTCCTGCACCTCTATGAGCACGAGAATTGCCGCCTCCAGATGGGCGGTAGCGACCAGTGGGGCAACATCACCACCGGCACCGAGCTCATTCGCCGCATGAACGGCGGTGAGGCTTTCGCAATCACATGCCCCCTCATCACCAAGGCCGACGGCGGCAAGTTTGGCAAGACCGAGAGCGGCAACGTGTGGCTCGACGCTAAGCGCACATCACCCTACAAGTTCTACCAGTTCTGGCTCAACGTGAGCGACGCCGACGCGGCTAAGGACATCAAGATCTTCACCGACCTGGGTCGCGAGGAAATCGAAGCACTCGAAGCCGAGCAACAGGAAAACCCCGGCGCACGCCCCTTGCAGAAACGCCTTGCACAGGAAATCACCATCATGGTGCACTCACAGCAAGACTACGAAATGGCGGTAGAGGCATCACAGATCTTATTCAGCAACAAGGCTGCCGACGTACTGCACAAGATCGATGAGGACACACTCCTCTCAGTGTTTGAAGGCGTGCCCACATTCGAAGTATCGCGCGAAGCCATCGAGGCAGGCACACCCATGATCAGCCTGCTCACCGAGAACGCCGCAGTCTTCGCTTCTAAAGGCGAGATGCGCAAGCTCACACAAGGCGGCGGCGTGAGCATCAACAAAGAGAAGCTCGCCGATCCCAACGCTCCCGTGAGCGCCGACATGCTGCTCAACGGCAAGTACCTCCTCGCCCAGCGCGGCAAGAAGAACTACTACCTGCTCATCGTGAAGTAAAAGATATCAAGCATTCGAGTCATTGAATTATCGAATAATCGAAACATCGAAATCTCGAATAATCGATTACTCAACTTCTCGAAATTCTTGACCTAAAACTAAAAATCACAGGAAAAAACAAAAAAATTCTGCTCAATTCATTGCAGATTGAGCAGAATTTATTAACTTTGCACCGCATTTCGAGGAAACGCCCCCAGGGGCACGACTTCAAAATGACATAGGATTGTCCTATAGTGTAATGGTAACACAACGGTTTTTGGTGCCGCATTTCCTGGTTCGAGTCCGGGTAGGACAACCAAAAAGAATCGCTAACAGGTTGATAATAACTAGTTAGCGATTTCTTTTTTTCTCTGTTTTGGCGACTTATTTTACACTTAGCCCGAAAACAAAACCATTATTTGGTGGGATACTTTACAAAAAAGGTTAGCATAGTGGATGCCTTCGCCATAGACCTAGGTCTTGTTCCTGTTCTTGCCGTCACTCATGTCGGTGGCGAACTTGACGCCTTTCCTCCTCTTGATGACTGCTTCGAGCTTCGCAAGCAAAATAAATTTTGCCTTTTAATTTTCAGAATTTATTTCTTGTAGTTGATTTTTTCAAAAATCCACTGGGCGTCGGCCTTGGCGCGGTCATTGTCGCCAAATGTCTTGAACACCTCGGGAAGGTTGTTGTAGGTGGTGTTGAACTTGTTGACCCACTCAATCACATTCTCGGGGTTGTAGTTGATGCCCACGTAGAACGAACCGAGGTCGGCAACCTCATCGTTGAACAAACGGCCGGGGTTGCACTTGCTCTTGAACTCGTTGATGGTCTTCACCACACGCTTAGCACGGCCAATGGTGCCATCGGCAAGGTTGTGGGCAGGACCGGCGTAGTTCAGCACGACTTCGGTGGCAGTGCCGCAAGCCTTTTTGGGCAGCTTCACTACTACAGCGAGTTCCTTGGCATCGTAGGTGTAATCAGCCTTTTGGCCGTTTACGGTAACCGAAGCAGGTGCCTCTGAGCAAAGCACGCGCACGCTGAAGTCACGATTCTGCGCCATACCGGCATACTTGCCCTGGCGGGGAGCGATGTTCACTGTGAGGCGAGCGTCTTCGCGCTTTGACGACAGGGCTGTCCATGCGCACTCGGTCTCATAGTTCTTGCTCACGCCGGCGTCCTCATACATCTTGAACTCGCCGTTGCCACCGGGGAATACTGTTACCTCGACGGGATCATCGTTGGCAGTGAGGTTCTTCACCTTGCCACCGGTGAACGGAAGCACAGCGCCGGCCTTGACGTAGATGGGATACTCGTCGAGGGCGAAGTCGCGTTCAACCACCTGTCCGCCGTCGAGCATTGTGCCCGATACCATCTCATACCACTTGCCCTCGGGCAGCCACACCTTGATGGTGGTGAAGCCGTTGGTTGCAGGAGAGGTGACGGGAGCAATCATCATGTCGTCGCCAAACATGTACTGGTTCTTGAACTGATAAGCCTCCTCGGCACCAGGATAGTCGTAGTACATGGGGCGGCACATTGAGATAGATGTGTCGTGAGCCTGGCGCGCTGTGGTGTAGATATAGGGAGCCATGCGGTAGCGCTGCTGGATGATGTCGCGCAGCACATCGGTCACCTCGGGACCAAATGCCCAAGGCTCTTTCTCGAGGCGGTTGTCCTTAGTAGAATGGGTGCGCAGCACGGGGCTCAATGCACCGAACTGCATCCAGCGTATATAGAGCTCGGGATCTACATGATCCATGGCATCCTCGGGAGCTATATCGTCTCCCAACCCCAGCATGTGGCCGCCGATGTCGTGACTCCAGAAACCGTAGAGCACATTTGACGCAGTGTGGTTGAAGTAAGGCTGATAGTCGAGTGACTTCCATCCCATGTAGGTATCGCCCGAGAAACCAATCTGATAACGGTGGTTACCCAGTCCGCCCCAGCGGTGATAGAGCAGCGGGCGCTTGTTGGTAAACTTTTCTTGCTGAGTGAAGAAGGTGTAGTTGATCCACCAGGTGTTGCTCAGGCCGTCAACGAGCAGGTCATTGGGATACTGCTGCCAGTCGAGCCACCAGAAGTCAACGCCCTCTTTCTCCATGGGGTTGAGGATGTGCTTGAACAGGCCCTTGGTAAAGTCCTTGCGGCTGCCCCACCAGGGGATATTCTTCTTCTCGGCAGGGTTCATGCCCACCTCGGCACACATCTCGGGATATTTCTCTTCCCAAGTCATGACGCCATCAGCGGGATGGAGGTTGAGCGTGATCTTGAGGCCCTTGTCGCGCAAGTAGTTGAGGAACTTGTTGGGCTCGGGGAAGAGCGACTTGTTCCATGTAAATCCGGTCCAGCCACCGCGCACATTGTCGGTGTAGTGCCAGTCCATGTCAACGACAAGCACATCGATGGGAATCTGATAAGCGTCCATCTTGTCGATGAGGTCGCGCATCTCCTGGTCGCTGTAAGCCCAGTAGCGGCTCCACCAGTAACCGAACACGTAGCGGGGAGGCAGTGGCATCTTGCCGGCAAATGTGGCATAGTCGCCCAGCGCCTTCTTGTAGTCGTTGCCATAGGCCATGAAGTACCAGTCCTGGGCACCGTCGGCAGCCTTGCGCTCCTTCACCCAGTCCCAGTCGGTGTTGCCGTCAAAGAGGAAGTTCTTGGAGTCGTCGATGAGAGTCCAGCCGTCGCGGGCAATGACACCGTCCTCGACGGGGAGTTTCACCTTTTCCTTACCGGGGCTGAACACATCGCCCAGGCAACGGTCGAGGGTGCGATAGGTACCCTTGAGGTTAGCCTGCTGCTTCATGCCGGGCTTCCATGTGAACAGGAACGCGCCCTTGACGCCCTTAATCTCGGTATTCTTCTCGGTGAAAGCGCCACTACCTTTCTTGTAGCGGAGCTTCATCTTGGGAGTTGTGATTTCAACCCATGAGCCATCCTTGACGGTGTATTTCACGGGAGCATAGTCGCGCTCCACGGCTACAAACGACTTGTCGTCGACAAACTTGCCGTCGGGGGCATATTCCATGCGCACCGCGCCGTCGGTGATGACTGTGAAACGAACCGTGGCATCTTGATAAGCCACGTTATTTACTGCACTTGCAGTGAAGATTGCACCTAATGCAACAATAGCTGAGAGAACAAAATTTTTCATAATATCATTTTTTTCTCAAAAGTAATCAAATTATCTCACTTAGGCAAATGAAAAACTTCGCTCAACTCTTTCATTTGCTCATGGGTCATGCCGTCGGGCACAAATCCCATGCTGCGGGCATCGCACAGATGGCCGCTATGTCTTCTTTATCGAATCAAAGTTTATCTGAATTAAAATTCCCTTATTTCTGGTGGTTTGTTTTATCGAATGGCGAAAATTGTTACTGGGTGTTATTTCTCGTTGTTGGTGTTGAGGTTGCGTTTGAGGCCGGTGAGCTTGGTGCGCTTGACTGCGCTGTGTGAGAAACAGCGAGAGAATGCGGGCTGGTCCATTGCCGCTATGTCCTGGGCTGTGAGCGCGAGGAATGCCTCGCTGGGCTGCAGCTCGGGTACTGCGGTGGGTTGCGCGCCACGGTTGTGTGGACACGCCCGCTGGCACTCATCGCATCCATAGATGCGGTTGCCCATTGCTTCTCTGGCCCACTGGGGCAGTTCCTCGCCGCGGTACTCGATGGTGAGGCACGACAGGCACCGCGAGGCATCTACGGGGAGTCCGCCCGCGAGCGCCCCGCCAGGACATGCTTTCTCGCATGCCTTGCAGTCGCCGCACGTGAGTTGGCAGGGGTCGTCGGGGTGCAGTTCCAGTGTCGTGACTATGCCGCCCAGGAAGAAATATGAGCCCTTGCCAGGGATGATGAGAGTGTTGTTGCGCCCGACGAAGCCTATTCCCGCCTGCACAGCCCAGTATCTCTCGCGCAGCGGGGCGGTATCGACGCAGCAGCGTGTAGCCACGCCGTCGCCGGCAATCTCTTTGATATAGGCCGACATCTGGTGCAGGCGGTCGCGCATCACCTCGTGGTAGTCGCGTCCATAGGCATAATAGGCAAACTGGGGCACATCAGGGCTCTGGAACTGCGCGGGATAATAGTTCATTGCCACCATGATCACGCTGCGCGCGCCCTCGAGCAGCAGCTGTGGGTTGTCGCGCACGTCGAGATAGCGCGCCGCCCAGTCCATGCATCCGTTGCGCCCGGTGTCGATCCACCTGCGGTAACGCAAGGCAGCATCGGGACTCACGGCACAGGCTCGCGCTATGCCGCAGGCATCAAGGTCGAGCTCCGCTGCCCGCTGCTTGATGAGGGATTCTATGCTACATGGGTATGCGTTCAATCTTGTATCCTTGTGCCAGAAGCCACTCGATGGCCCGTGGCAGGGCCCACTTCATGCGCTCCTGCGCCTTGATGGAATCGTGAAAGACGATGATGGAACCGTTGCGGGCAAACCGCTTGACGTTGCCCAGCACCTGTTCGGGTGTGAGTTTCTTGCTGTAATCGCGTGTGACGAGGTCATACATTATTATGGTGTAACGCGAACGCAATACCCTTGACTGGCCCCATCGCAACAAGCCGTGTGGCGGGCGGAACAGTGGCGACTGGATGAGCTCGTGTGCCTCCTGCACATTGCGCAGATAGGTGCGAGTGGGCACCTTGGCGCCCTGCATGTGGTTCATCGTGTGATTGCCCACGCTGTGGCCGCGGCGTTTCACTTCCTCAAAGAGCTCGGGGTTGCGCTTCACGTTGTCGCCCACGCAGAAGAAGGTGGCCTTGACGCCATAGCGGTCGAGCGTGTCGAGCACCCAGGGCGTAACCTCGGGCACCGGACCGTCGTCAAAGGTGAGATAGACCGTGTGCTCGCGCTTGTGTATGCGCCACAGGGTCTCGGGAAACAGCATGCGGTAAAACAGCGGCGGACGTTCGACTAGCATATCATAATTATTTCTCCCACAGAGTTTACAGAGGGGAAAGGTCTCCCACAGAGACACAGAGGACACG
>NZ_JAZLLZ010000152.1:0-15582 GCF_045598405.1 Sodaliphilus sp. | reverse complement strand
AATATTGCTAATTTATTGTCCGGCAGGACAATACCTGAATAACCCCCACCGCCGAACGAAGTGGCGGTGGGGGAAGAAATGCAACACGCACTGCGTCCAGCAGGACGCTAATCGGATCAAATAGGTGAGGCTCAAATGGTTTTACATGCTAAAGTTGAGTTTGTAAAAAATGAAATTCTACGACAGAGAATTCGAAATGCAAGAACTGCAACGTCTGGATGACCTTGCGTTTTTGCGATATCCTCTATTGTTGCCCGATTAGTGTCATGACGACGAAGTCGTCACATTGCATCGTAACCAATGGCCGCAGGCCGTCGGCAAGGAACTCCCTCCCCCCAACCGGCCTCGAAGTGGCCGCACTTCCCGTCAAAATTATTCGGCGTCCTCCACCTTAAATAAAGAAAAATCGCTGTTTTTTTGCTTTTTTGGCAATAAGTTGAGAAAAAATACGTTATTAATTTTACAATGACACGTTTTTTTCGACACATTATATGCTTGATGTTGCTGGTGCTTTGTGCACTGGTAGCTGTGGCTCAGGATAATGACAAGATTCTGAACCGCCAGTATGCCGACATGAAGAAACTGCACTTCGGTTTCTCGGTGGGCCTTAATTTCCAGGACCTTAACATCACCAACAACGGTCATATCACCGAGGATGGTGAGCAGTGGTGGGCCGATGTGCCTAACCACTCGCCTGGTTTTTGCGTCAATGTGCTCGCCGACTGGCGACTGGGCAAGCATTTCAACCTGCGTGTGGCTCCGGGCATGTACTTCGGCAACAAGGTGGTGCAGTTCCGCAACTCGATGGCTCTCATCGACGAACCCGACACGCATGTGCGCCAGCGCCAGAATGTCAAGGCCACCTACCTGGTCGCTCCTGTTGACCTCAAGGTGTCGTCGCTGCGCTACCACAACCTGCGCCCCTATGTGACCACGGGAGTTATGCCAGTGTGGGACTTGAGCAAGGACCACAGCGAGCAGTACCAGCTGGGCAAGATGGACGTGATGCTGTCGGTGGGCATGGGGTGCGATTTCTACCTGCCGTTCTTCAAGCTGTGTCCCGAGGTGAAATTCTGCTTCGGACTGAAAAATTTGCTCAAGAAGAATCGCCCCGACTTGCAGGACAATCCGGAGATGATGCGATTCACCGAGAGCGTGGATAAATTGCAAAACAACATGGTGGTTGTCACCTTTAACTTTGAATAAACGCTGATGCACAACAATAAACGCACATACCTGTATCTGCTTGCGCTCGTGATGCTCATGGTCATGGGAGCCGGCGAGGCGCGCGCCCAGCTCGACGCGCAGCTCACCCAGTACTGGAATGTGCCCAGTTACTATAACCCCGCTGCTACTGGCAACATCGACTATATCCACATCAATGCGGGCAGCCGCCTGCAGTGGGTGGGCATCAAGCATGCCCCCATGTCGTTTATCGCCCTGGCCGACATGCCCTTCAAGTTCATAGGCCGTCGCTGGGGTACCGGCGTGTCAATCCAGCAGGAAAACGAGGGTCTCTACCGCTCGCTCCAGGCGGGCGCGCAGCTGTCGTGGAAAAAGAAGATGCTGGGCGGAACGCTCAGCGTGGGTGTGCAGGCTGGCATCATCAACGAGACCTTCAAGGGGTCAGAGATAATACTCCCCGAGGGCGACGAGGCACACAGCAGCGCCGACGATGCGATACCGCACAGCGACGTCACCGGCACCACTTTCGACCTGAGCGGCGGCGTGATGTTCACCCACAAGAAGTTCTGGGTGGGACTGTCAACGACCCACGCTCTGGCACCCACGGTGTCGCTCAAAATGGAGAACGACGAGGAAAAAAGATATGAATTTAACGTGCAACGCCAGTATTATTTCATGGCAGGTAGCAATATTCCCGTAAAAAACACGTTATTTGAATTACAGCCCTCGTTGATGGTCAAGACCGATCTTGACTTCTTTCAGGCCGAGGCTACTGCCCGCGTGCGTTACAACAAGTTCTTGAGCGGCGGCGTCGCTTATAGGCACAACGACGCGGTGTCGCTGCTGCTGGGAGCCGATTATAAGAATTTCTTCATCAGCTATTCTTATGATTATCCCATCAACGACATACGCAAGGCCAGCAGCGGCAGCCACGAGCTGTTCGTGGGATACAACCTGAAACTTAACATGGGAGAAAGAAATAAAAACAAACATAAGAGTATTCGTATAATGTAGAATATGAAAAAATTATTATTTATACTGACAATCGCAATTGTGATGGTATCGTGTGGCGGCGTTCGCAGGAGTGCTCCTGTGGGCGGCGAGGTAACTGGTGTGGGCGCTTCAACATTCAGCGAGCCCACCCCTTATGGCATGGTGCTCGTTGACTGTGGCTCAATGCGTGAGGGACCGTCGCAGAAAGACTCTATCTGGGGCACTGACTCCACTGCTCATGGCATCTCGGTGGATGCGTTCTGGATGGACGAGACCGAGATCACCAACTCCAAGTACAAGCAGTTTGTTTACTGGGTGCGTGACTCTATCATTCGCGAGCGCCTGGCCGACCCCAATTATGGCGGCAACGAGGAGTTCAAGATTGAAGAGGACAAGGAGGGCAACCCCGTGACACCTCACCTCAACTGGAACAAGAACATTCCCTGGAAAAACCCCAGCGAGGACGAGGAACGTGCTATCGAGAGCGTTTACAAGATCAACCCCATCACCGGTGTCAAGGAACTTGACCCCGCGCAGATGAACTACCGCTACGACATCTACAACCTCACCGAGGCCGCAAAGCGCAAGAACCGCTTCGACCCCGAGCGACGTGACTACAACACCGACCATGCGGCTCCCGCTACGCCCATGATCAGCAAAGACACTGCCTATGTAGATGACGAGGGACGCATCATCCGCCAGACTCTCACACGCCCGCTGCAGAATGAGTTTGACTTTGTCAACACCTATATCGTGAACATCTTCCCCGACACCACTTGCTGGGTCAACGACTTTGAGAACGCCTACAACGAACCCTACGTGCGCATGTACTTTGCCAACGGCAACTACAACAACCACCCCGTGGTGGGCGTGAGCTGGGAACAGGCCAACGCTTTCTGCGTGTGGCGCACCGAGTTCCTCAAGAAGTCGCTGGGCAAGGAAGGCATTTACGTTGAGCCTTTCCGCCTGCCCACCGAGGCCGAGTGGGAATATGCCGCTCGTGCGGGCATGGACCAGAACAAGTATCCCTGGGAAGGAGACCTGCCGCTCACCGAGACCGACGGCTGCTTCTATGCCAACTTCAAGCCCATGGAGGGCAACTATGTGAAAGACGGTAGCCTCATCAGCGCTCCCGTGGGAACTTACCAGCCCAACGACTTCGGTCTCTACGACATGGCCGGTAACGTGAGCGAGTGGACCTCGACTGCCTACACCGAGAGCATCGACCGCATGACCAGCGACCTCAACCCCGAGTACCGCTACTATGTGGCAAAGGAAGACCCCTACAAGATGTCGCGCAAGATCGTGCGCGGCGGTTCGTGGAAAGACGTGGCACACAACATTCGCAGCGACATTCGCATGTGGGAGTACCAGAACGAGCAGCGCAGCTACATCGGTTTCCGCTGCGTGCGCTCTAAAGTGGGCTACACCAAGAACAAACGCAAGAAATAATGGCGTGCACACATATATTATATATAGAGACACAGCAATAAAGATCATCAACACCAACATAGCATTTTAATACTGAGATGAGTAAGAGTAAAAAATTGAGCGGCATCGCGCACTTCCTTTCGGGAGACAAAGGCCAGCGTTTCTTCAACGCCGCTTATAGTATAGGTGCAGCCGTGGTTATCTGGGGCGCATTGTTCAAGATCCTCCACTTGCCCGGCGGCAACACCCTGCTGTCAATAGGTATGGGAACAGAGGTCCTCATGTTCCTCCTCACCGCGTTTGACCGTCCCGAGAAGAGCTACAAGTGGGAAGAAGTGTTCCCCGTGCTTGCATCGGAGAACCCCGAAGACCGCCCCGACTTCAACGGCGGCTCTGGCATCGTGATTAACGGTGGCAGCGGTGCTCCCGCAGCAGGCGAGGGCGCGGTGCAAGGCGTCACCCAGGCCCAGGCTCTCAATGCAGTGGGACTCCCCCAGGGCATTGACCTCTCTCCTGAAGATTCACTCTCGCTCAGCGAGAGCATAGCCAAGATGTCGGCTGCCAGCGACCAGCTTTCGCGCATGGCCGAGCTCACCGACGCCACCCAGCAGTACCTGTCGCAGATGAGCGCCATCAGCGAGCAGATGCAGCGACTCAGCGAGACCACAACCGCTCTCAACCAGGTGAGCGAGACATTGCTGGGCAGCTACAAGGCCATCACCGACAACAGCACAACCATCAGCGAGAGCTCTACCGGCTACGTTGAGCAGATGGAAGCGCTCAACCGCAACATCGGCGGCCTAAACACCATCTACGAGATACAGCTCAAGAGCATCTCGTCACAGCTCGATAGCATCGACCGCGTGAACCGTGGCCTCAAGGATATCCGCGACATGTATGAGAAGTCGGCGGCCGAGAGCGCACACTACTGCGACGAGACCGAGAAGATGGCTCGCTACATGAAGCAGCTCAACGGCGTCTATGAGAAGATGATCAAGGCCATGACCGTGAACATGTACCGCCCCATGGGTGGACTCACCGGCATGCCCGACGACGACAACAAGGACGCTTAACCGAGAACTCAATTTCTTAATCACAACAACACCTCTTTGAGACAATTATAAAAGATGGCAAGTGGTAAAAACCAATCAGTGGGCAGGATGTCGCCGCGCCAGAGGATGATCAACTTGATGTACATCGTCCTCACGGCTATGCTTGCCCTGAATGTGTCGAGCGACGTGCTCAACGGCTTCAGCCAGGTGGCCGATGCCCTTGAGAGGTCTAACCGCACCATCACGGCGCGCAACGTGGGCCTTTACCAGCAACTCCAGGCGTTCAACGAGAAGAACCCTGGCAAGGGCAAGGTGTGGCTCGACAAGGCGACCGACGTGAGGGCGAAGACCGACAAGCTCTACAGTTACATCGACTCATTGAAATATGAAATCGTGCGTGCTGCCGACGGTGATGATGCCGATGTGAACGACATCGTGAACCGCGACAACCTTGACGCAGCGTCGCAGGTGATGCTCGCACCCGGCACTGGCAAGGGCAAGGCTCTGCGTGCGCGCATCGACCAGTACCGCAGTTACATCATCGGTTTCCTCGACGACGAGGCTAAACGCAAGAACGTGGCTGCTGCTCTCTCAACAACTCCGCCCAAGACAGGCGAGGGCGACCAGAAGCTGTGGGAAGAAACAATGTTTGAAAACATGCCTGCTATTGCAGCGGTGACCCTGCTGTCAACACTGCAAAACAGCGTGCGATATGCCGAGGGTGAGGTGCTCAACCAGATTCTCACCAACGTGGACATGGGCGACCTGCGCGTCAACCTCATCGACGCCTTCGTCGTTCCGCAGTCACGCATCGTGATGCGCGGCACCAAGTACTCGGCCAACATCGTGCTTGCGGCTGTCGATACCACCCAGCGACCTGTTGTCTATATCAACGGACATCGCCTGAACAACGACCGTGGACTCTACGAGGTGGGCACAGGTGCTGCCGGCAACTATGACTACTCGGGTTACATCGAGGTCATGGGACGCGACGGTTCGGTCACCAAGCGTGAGTTCAAGTCCTCTTACACCGTGATCGACCCGCTGGCAACCGTTTCGGCAACAATGATGAACGTGCTCTATGCCGGCATCAACAACCCCATCAGCATCGCCGTGCCTGGCGTGCCCGAGAACTCTATCAGCGCCACGATGACCAACGGCACGCTCACCAAGAGCGGCAACGGATGGATCGCTCATCCCACCAAGGTGGGTGCCGAGTGCGAGATCACAGTGAGCGCCGAGATGGACGGACAGCGCACCAACGTGGGCTCAACCAAGTTCCGCGTGCGCAAGCTGCCCGACCCCATGCCTTTCATCGCCTTCAAGGACGCTAGCGGCAACCCCAGCCGTTACAAGGGCGGACGCCCATTCCCCAAGGCTACGCTCCTCTCGGCTCGTGGCGTTGACGCTGCTATCGACGACGACATCCTCAACATCGACTACAAGGTGTTGAGCTTCGAGACCGTCTTCTTCGACTCGATGGGTAACGCTATCCCCGAACTTTCAAGCGGCAGCAACTTCAGCGAGCGTCAGCTGGCAGCGATACGCCGCCTGCAACACGGCAAGCGATTCTACATCTCACACGTCAAGGCTGTGGGACCCGACGGCATCACACGCGACCTTGCCCCCATTGAGGTGATCATCAACTAATTGATAACAGAACATAGAAACAAAATATGAAGACTCTCAAACTGATATTAGCCACTCTGCTCGTGGGTGCCGTTGCATCCACCGCTAGTGCACAGGTTGTGAAAAAGAACGACAGCGACCGCAAGGCCAAGGACGAGAAAGCTGCTGCCATCACCGGACGCCAGCAATCGTTCTACGAGGTAAAAGAGGCCAGCGACGCCGACTTGCAGTGGATGAAGGTCATCTACCGCTCGCTCGACCTCACCAAGGGCAAGAACTCGGCTCTCTACTATCCCGAGGAACCCAACGAGGACGGACAGAGCCTGTTCTTCATCATCATGCGTCTGCTCGCTAACGACCAGATCTGCGCCTATGAGTACCTCGACGGACGCGAGATGTTCACCGATGAGTACAAAATCAAGGTGGACGAGATGCTCGACCGATTCCACATCATGAACTCTCCTGCCAAGGGCAGCAACGACAAGCACCCCAAGTATGACATCGAGGATGCCGACATTCCCGGCAACGAAATCCTGAGTTACTACATCATCGAGCGCTGGGAGTTTGACACCCGCAGCAACCAGATGAAGACTCGCGTCGACGCCCTCTGTCCCGTGCTGCACCGCATGGACGAGTTTGGCGGCGAGGCTATTAAGTACCCCATGTTCTGGGTGAAACTCAACGACATACGCCCCTACATGGCACAGCAATACGTCTTCACCGACGACGACAACAACCTGTCTCGTTACAGCCTTGACGACTTCTTCAAGCTCAACATGTACACAGGCGACATCTACAAGACCAAGAACCTGCGCAACCAGTCGTTGCGGCAGCAGTTCCCCGACGAGGAAGCCTACAAGCACGCTCAAGACAGCATCGAGCAGCGCCTCAAGGCATTCAACAAGGACCTGTGGGTGCCCTCGCGCGAGGAACTCAAGGCACGTGCCGAAGCCAAGGCTAAACTCGAAGCCGAGAAGAACGGCGAGGAAACCGAGGAAGCTGCCGACGAGACTGCAACCGACGACAAAGCCAAGAAAGAGAGTAAGAAGAGCGTGAAGACAAAACGCGGAAGCAAGGCCGAGAAAGAGAAAGACGCGAAGGCTAAATCTTCCAAGAGTAAAGTAAAAGAGCGCAAGCCCAAGGCCACCAAGAGCGCTTCGACAGGAGCCGCCCGCAGCGTCCGCAACCGCAAGAAATAACCTTTCGTAACGGGAAGAAAAAAATATTCACCCTCGGCAGCCAGCCCCATTGCTGACAACCGAGGGTGAATTGTATAACCGGCAGCCCGCAGGTCTGCGACCAGCGAACCTCCCTTAAAATGGAGGACTCTGTCCTCAAAATGATAATACACTATCTGTGAGGTAATTCCATTTTGCTTGCAGAGCAAGCTATTTTATAAGCGAAGCATAAAAATCAAAATATAATATTTTCTTTTTTTGCCGGACAACAATAATTTTCAATGAAAAAATCAGAGAGTTCAGTGAGATCCGCGCGGGGAGTCCTCAAAAAAGTGATGCTATTATGTTGTCCCGCCAGGGACAATGCCTAACTTCCCGTGCCGCTGGGGTGTGTAATGCAATGAAATGAACGTTTT
Source organism: Sodaliphilus sp. (assembly GCF_045598405.1). NCBI lineage: Bacteria > Pseudomonadati > Bacteroidota > Bacteroidia > Bacteroidales > Muribaculaceae > Sodaliphilus > Sodaliphilus sp. Next base: position 7,698 of record NZ_JAZLLZ010000152.1, on the reverse strand, counting down.
GGCAATAGTAGTGTCGCATTATTTTTTCGTTTTATAATAGATTGGGATTAGGCGAGGTGTAATTTTGCAGCACAATTTTCGATGACAATCACCTTATAAATCTTATTCTAATTATGAAACATGCTAACACTGTACTCTTAATTGCAATTATGATTGTAGTCTCGCAGCCTGCCTGGACGCAGGTGACGCAAGGCACCACACACGACGATCCGCTCGACGATGCCACCGTGGAGCATTATCTCAAAGACTATTTTGGCCTCAGGAAGTGCCGTGTCAACGGAACGGATGAGTGGCACTACACAGCCACGCGCACGGGGTTCTTCATGACGGGCTACACCTATCATCTTACCGACCAGCCCACTGCCACGCAGCCGGGCGATGCCATCCTCGTGGAGGTAAACGACCGCTGGAAAGGAACTAACTGGAAAGTGAACACTTCGGTCTATGACCAGGTGAAATATGGCATCAAGAAGATACACGATGTGACGCAAAGCACCCTTATCGGCAACGGCGAGGTGTACCATTGCGACGTGACGACCAATCGCATGTTCTTTGCCATACGCACCAGCGACTTCTATTATAACCCTGAAAATAGTATTACTGCAACATGGCAACCCACCAGCAATGATGACCTGTTTTACTACAAAGAAACTTACAAGAAACCCATGCGCTGGTACAACGAGGTGTCGCCGTGCATGAACACTGCGGTTGAAGGTTGGGACCAACTCGAGGCACAATATGATGACTTGAAAGACGGTGATTTCCTGCCAGCTCCGCACTCATGCTCCAATTCGCTCGAAAAGAACCACTTCGCCTTGTTATACGACAAGGAAACAGTGGGGCAGACCTATTCGGTGTCGATCATGCTCTTTGTGCCCACGGGCGCCAATGTGACCTCCAACAGCAAGAACGGCAACTTTGCCTCGGGCAGCGTGCCGCAGGTGTTTTTCTACATCAACCAGCTGGCTGCCGAGCGCGTCGAGAAGCAGCATGGCACTCCGGGGACGTGCAAGTATGACGCTGTGCTCAACTGGAAGACCTCAATCGACAAGGCCCTCGAAAAGGGTATTGACTTTGTGCCGTGGAACAGCAGGGTGGGCGGCATGAAAGAAGAAAGCCACATCTACCGCAAGATTGAGGGCGAAGACAGTTTTCAGGAGATTTGGGTGGAAAATGGTCTTGTCGATCTCAAAACATGGACCGACACCACCTTGCCCGACCCCAAGGAAGACGGATATGACGTGACCTACTATGTGATCACCAAGGCAGTGACATATGATGCGGCTGGCAATCGGCTAGGACAGGAGATAGCCACCGCTGTGACCAATCAGGTGAAGCTGCACATACCTGGGGGCACACAGTATTTTGAACTGGCGATTGCCAATGGTTACAATAGCCGGTTTGTCCCCGAGCCACATCACATAGGGTTGAGTTACAACCTTATAACTAACGATATCAAGGCCGCACCCACCGAGTTCACGCCTTCGCTTGACGATTTGCATGCAGGCGACCGGATGCAGTTGTTACGCTATGAGACCAATATCAACCAGCTGGCGCTCAACACGCTTGAGGTGACTGGCATCAGCGGCGGCGAGTATTCCTACACGCTCAATGGCACTCCCGGAACGGCGCGATGGACATCGATGCAGGATGTGCTCAACCTGGCGGCTACCTACCGCGACGAGGTGCGCTCGATCCCGGGACGCCAGTTCGACGCGCGTTACCAGCTCGTGTTCACTTCGGGAGGCGAAGACTTCTTCTCTAACATTGTGACATCGTCGGGCAAACGCACCGATGTGAGCGTCGCCGATGCCTATCGCTCGGGTACGCCCGACCCGGTGAAGAACGCCCCAGAGGAACTGTACTCGGTGAACGTGCGGTTCCGACCCGTGATGAGCGACGACATTGCCCACTACTACATCTGGGCTAACGGAGAGGAACGCGTGGCACGCATTGGGCAGTCGGCCACTTCCTATACCCTTGTGGGAAAGGATGCTAATGGCGACTTCAACGTGAACCTGGGCGAAGTGGTGCCCGATGAGGACGGGTATCTCGCAGTGCACGTTGACTACTCGCTCGACAAGCATGTGTGTGTCTATGAGGAAGGCAACGGGCGCGCACTCGACCGCAACGACCTGTTCTTCACTGTAGAAGTGTGCACCACAGGTGGCAACACCTATGGCAACTACGACTGCGCGACATCATTTGTGGGTATTGCTTCCGAGCTGGTGGTGAATTCCGACGGCACTTTCTACAAGGGCAACGCCACCCGGCCGGGCGAGTTCTGCGCCGAGATCACTTGGGACAAAATCAAGGACAAGACCAACCTTGATGAAGGCGACTATGTGGCTGGCGAGCCCGACTTCTACACCGTGTACCGTTGGAACACCAACATCGACGAGGAGGTGAACTATGTGCCCATTACGCAGTTCATCAAGGGGCATAATGATGTTTACGACGATGACGGCAATCTCATTGAGCGAGGCAACTATGTGCTGGTTGACAAGACCACCGACGGCTCGCCCTATAAGTTCACCCCGCAATTAATCAAGGAAGTCGAGGATGACCCCGAGGCCCGCGGCTTCAAGGTGGTGGATTTCTTCTCCGACCTCTCGTTTGTCCCCGCCAGCGACAACGACTTCCCTGCCGTCTATTACGTGAAGGCTCACTACGAGACCCCGTTTAAGGCTATACCCGCTACGTTCGACGCCGAAGGCAACTCTAACCTGCGCAACTACATCGAGAAGAATTCTAACCCCACGCGTGCAGCCAGCGTGATCGTGACCGGCGTGCGTGATGTGGTCAAGAGTGAGATCGTGGGCGCCACCTACTACTCGCTGCAAGGTACCAAGGTGGTCAATCCTGCCCGCGGGCAAATCGTGGTTGTGCAGTATCGCATGAGCGACGGCTCGACAACAGCTAGGATAGTCAAGTTCTGAAAAATGGTCAAGCTTTGAAATGTAGTTAGGTTTTTTAGTAGCAGTGCAGCGATGCACGCATGACTGGACAATGTGAAAACTTTCCACGCAGGGCATCCCTGGTCCCTGAAAAACGACAGCAGTGTTGCGAAACAAGGCTGTCGTTTTTTTGCCTTCACTGAAATTAATCGAAATTTCTTTTTCCGCACAAAAAAACTCTATCAGTGTATTGTAATTTTTTTTTCACGACCTGTGGTTTTAATATAATTTCTTTCAATTTCGAATAATTTCTTTCAGTAATTCCCTTATTTTTTCAAGAAAAAAATTCAGTAATTTCCAGGAAAAACGCAAAAAAAACGCCCTGAATGTCCAAAATCCGTGTCCAAAATCCGTAAAACGGGGGTGTTTTGCGTAAAAAATGGGTAAAATGGTAAAAACTATCACACATTGCTGCAAGCGGTCTATAACATTTGACGCATTGTCCCATTGAACCTGAAAAGCGGTTGTAATTTTGCACCAGACAAAACGCCAAGCACGACACGGCGTGACTCTAAAAACGAATTTATTCACCAGTCGGTTCACCTAAAATAAAGTGACGACAAAAAAATTATAGTTATGAAAACTTACAGCAAAATTCTGGCAAGCGCACTTACAGTTATCGCAGCCGCAACATCATTCCAGTCATGGGGCGCCCAGGGAACTACCCACAACGCACCCCTCGACGATGCAACTACACAGAAGTATCTCAAAGAATATTTAGGTATTTCTCAATATTCAACTAACAACTGGTATTATACAGCCACAAAGAGCTGGAAAACCACCACTCCCGTTGAGCCCACCGCTACAAAGACCGGAGATGTGATCTTCGTTGAGGTTAACGACAACTGGAAGGGCAGCAACTGGAAAGCCACTCCTTCGCTTTACAACCAGATTAAATATGGCGTGAAGGCTATCCACACCGTGAAGCAGAGCACCAAGATCGGTAACGGTGACCTCTATCACTATGATGCCACAACCAACCGTTTCTACTTCGCCATCCGCACCAGCAGCATTTACACTGGTGATGCTGAATGGAAGAGCAACTCGACATCAAGCAAGTATTACCTTGAAGAGTCTTACAAGATGCCCATGCGCTGGTACAACGAGTTCTCGGCTTGCACAAGCACCAGCGGTGATGGTTGGGATCAGCTCAACGCTTCTTACGACGCTCTCAAGGACGGTGACTTCTTCCCCGTGCCTCACTCTTGCTCAAACTCGCTTGAGAAGAACCACTTCACAACCCTCTACGGCAAGACTTCGATTGGCAAGACCTACTCTGTATCGGCTATGCTCTTTGTTCCCGAAACAGCTAAAGGTACAACCAACAACAAGAACAACGACTACAGCAAGGGCAGCATACCCCAGGTGTTCTTCTATGTGAACAAGCTCACAGGCGAGCGCATCGACAAGCCTGCCGGCGCAACCGGTTCTTGCAAGTTCTCGGCTAAGCTCAACTGGAAGACTTCTATCGACAAGGCTCGTGAAAGCGACATCGAGTTCGTCACCTGGAACAGCAAGAACGGCGGTATCAAGGAAGAAAGCCACATCTATCGCCAGATCGAGGGCAGCGACGAATTTACCGAACTGTGGGTTGAAGGCGGTCTTGTTGACGTGAAGACTTGGATCGACAACACCCTTCCCAAGCCCAAGGCTAACGGATATGACGTGACTTACTACATCATCACTCGCGCCATCACTTATAACGCCAAGGGCGAGCGCATGGGTGAGGAGATTGGCAACGCTGTGACCAACCAGGTTACTATCCACATCCCCGGAACCGAGCAGTTCTTTGACCTGACCATCGGCAACGTGTTCAAGAGCCAGTACACTCCTAGCGCTGACCACATCCACCGCAGCTACAACCTTATCACCAACGACATCTCTTCTCGCCCCAACGAGTTCACTCCCGCACTGAGCGACCTGGCAAAGGGTGATAAGTTCGAGCTCATGCGCAACGAGGAAACACAGGGATCAACCGCCCTCAACACTCTCGTGATCAACGATATCAAGACAACAACAACTTGGGGCAAAACAACCACAACTTACACCTACACCCTCAACGGCAAGCAGAGCACCGCAAAGTGGACTTCAATGCAAGAAGTGCTCAACCTGGCTGCTGGTTACAAGGACGAGGTTAAGTCGGTTCCCGGACGCTCTTACGATGCACGTTACCAGCTCATCTACACCACCGCCGACGACCAGCTGTGCAGCAACATCGTCACCGCACAGGGCAAGCGCACCGAGGTGCAGGTTAAGAAGATGTACCGCTCTGGCACACCCGACCCCGTCAAGGACGCTAAACTGGAACTCTACACAATGGACGTTCGCTTCAAGCCCATCATGAGTGATGATATCGCGCACTACTACATCTGGTGCAACGCCGAGGAGCGCGTAGCACGCATCGGACAGTCAGGAACAACCTTCACACTGGTTGGCAAGGACGAGAACGGTGATTTCAACATTGACCTGGGCACCATCGAGCCCGACGAAGAAGGCTTCATCACAATCCACGTTGACCGCGCACTCTCAAAGCACGTGTGTGACTACGAGGAAGGCGAGTGCCACGCTCTCGACAACAACGACCTGTTCTTCACAGTAGAGGTTTGCACCACAGGCGACAACTCTTATGGCAACTATGACCGCCCCACCGACTTCCAGGGCGAAGCATCTGAACTCGTGCTCAACAGCGGTGGCACATTCTATGTGGGCGACGCAACACGCCCCGGCGAGTACTGCGCCGAGATCACTTGGGACAAGATCAAGAACGAAAGCAACCTTGACGAGGACGACTATGTTGCTGAGCTGCCCGACTACTACACAGTGCACCGTCGCCGCGTGGACGCTAGCAACGACGTTGACTTCGAGCCCATCACCAAGTTCTTCCGCGGCCACAACGACCGTTACGACGAGTTCGGCAATCTGATTGAAAAAGGTCACTACGAGCTCGTGGATGAGACAACCGACGGCAGCGCCTACAAGTTCACTCCCGAACTTATCGACCAAGTGCTCGACGAGACAGGCGATCCATTCTTCTACGTGGTTGACTTCCTGGCCGACAAGACATTCGTTCCCAGCTCAACTGAAATCTTCCCCGCTGTTTACTACGTGAAGGCTCACTTTGAAAGACCCTTCGTACAGACAGTGACATGGTTCAGCGAAGACGAAGACGCTCCCAAGCGCAGCTTCTCAAGCATCGACCCCGCAATGCGCAACTACATTGAGAAGAACAGCAACCCCACCCGCGCAACATCAGTCATCGTCACTGGCGTGAGCGAGAAGAGAGTAAGCGAAGTCACTTCTACCGAGTACTTCAACCTCCAGGGCATGAAGATCGAGAAGCCTGCACAGGGCGAGATCGTAGTAGCACACTACCACCACGCCGACGGCACAACCAGCGGCAAGGTTGTTAAGATGTAAAAAAAGAAAAAACTGTAAAATGCAAAGATAACTTTCCAATAGGTGAATACAAGACGGGTACTTGTTGAGAAACAAGGCCCGTTTTTTTTATGCGCGTGCACGTTCAATAATTCATGAAAAAATCGTATCTTTGCAGTGACATAAATAATAACCGCAAAAATACTTATGTAACATGAGCACGGCAATGAAACTACCTGTAGGCATACAAGACTTTGAAGGTCTTCGCAACGATGGCTATGTGTATTTAGACAAGACACCGTTAATCTGGAAATTGGTTGACGAGGGTAAGTATTACTTCCTTTCCCGTCCGCGTCGGTTTGGGAAATCATTGCTCATGTCCACCATCAAAGCATTTTTTGAAGGCAAGAAGCACCTCTTTGATGGCACCGTGGGCAATCCACTATTCATCGCCACTAGTGAAGAAGTGAAATGGGATTGGGAGCCTTACCCCATCATGCACCTCGACCTGAATAGCCACAAGTACCAGACTCCAGATGCCGTTGACCAAATGCTCGATGAATTTCTATCGACCCAAGAGGCAAAATATGGACTGCATAGCGATGGTGATGCTTATGGCTTGAGGTTTCAGGCAGTAATCAGGGCAGCTTACACGCTCACTGGCAAACGCGTCGTGATTCTCATTGACGAGTATGACAAGCCGTTGCTGCAGGCCATTGGCAACAGGGAACTGCAAGATGAGTTCCGCAACACACTCAAGCCGTTCTACGGCGCGATGAAGACTATGGACGGGTGCATCAAGTTTGCCCTGCTCACCGGTGTGACGAAGTTTGGCAAAGTGAGTGTCTTCAGTGACATGAACAATCTGGAGGATATCTCCATGAGTCCACGATTTGCCGAGATTTGCGGCATCACAGAGGTTGAACTCACAACTCAATTAAAGCCACACATTGAGATGCTGGCCGAGAGCAATGAGCTATCCTACGAGCAAGCGGTCGAAAAACTCCGCTTAATGTATGACGGTTACCATTTTCTTGAAAACGCTGTGGGGATGTACAACCCATTCAGCGTGCTTAACACACTGAAGAACAGGATTTTCAAGAGCTACTGGTTTGAGACTGGAACCCCCACCTATCTTGCCACATTGCTTGTGCGTCACAACTACAATCTTGACCACATGGAGAATGCCGAGGTTGATGCCGACGTGCTCAATAGTGTGGACTCCGAGTCAACCAACCCCATTCCCGTAATCTACCAGAGCGGTTACTTAACTATTAAAGGTTATGACAAGGAGTTTGATTTATATCGGTTAGGGTTCCCCAACAAGGAGGTGCAAGACGGTTTCGTCAAATTCCTTATACCATAC
>NZ_JAZLLZ010000151.1:0-2846 GCF_045598405.1 Sodaliphilus sp. | reverse complement strand
CCCCGAGTTCCCCGAGTTCCCCGAGAGGCAAAAAAAGAGAGGCACAAAAGAATATGAGGTATTTTATTAAGTTGGCATATAATGGGGCAGAGTTTCACGGGTGGCAGCGGCAGCCCAGTGACCCGTCGGTGCAGGAGGCCATTGAGGACGCCCTGACCCGCGTGCTGCGTGTGCCCACGGCTATCGTGGGGGCAGGCCGCACCGATGCCGGCGTGAATGCCGCCACCATGTATGCCCACTTCGACGTGGAGCAACCCATCCCCGACTGCGACAAGCTGGCCCATAACCTCAACAGCATCTTGTGCCGTGACATCGCCATCCACAGCATTTTCCCGGTGCACGACGACGCCCACGCACGCTTCGATGCCACATCACGCACCTACAAATACTTCGTACACACCGCCAAGTCGCCATTCCTCTACCCGTTGAGCTGGCACTGCCGGTGGAACCTCGACTACGACCTCATGAACGTAGCCGCCAGACGCATGATGCAATACACCGACTTCACCTCGTTCTCCAAGCTGCACACCGATGTCAAGACCAACAACTGCCGCATCACCCATGCACGGTGGGAGCGAGAGGGTGAGCAGTGGGTTTTCACCGTCACCGCCGACCGCTTCCTGCGCAACATGGTGCGAGCCATCGTCGGCACGCTGGTCGAAGTGGGAACCCACAAAATCACCGTGGAGCAGTTCTGCGAAATCATCGAGAAGAAAGACCGCTGCAAGGCTGGCATGTCCATGCCAGGCAACGCGCTCTTCCTCTGGAATGTCACTTATCCTTACATTAACGATGAACGATGACTTTTTTATTACGACTAATGAAACATTAACTTCTAGGATTTCTAGGTAATCTAGAATTTCTAGACCTTTAATAAAAAGATAAAAATGAAGAAATTACTTTTAATGATTGCCCTGTTCATCGGGGTCACTGCTAGCGCAGCAAGCGTGGTTGACGCTGATGTCATGGGCACAAAAGACGACAAGGCATGCCACTACAACACCGACCGCAAGGCCGACAAGGGAAGCGAGTTTATTGTGATCAGCAAGAAAGACTTGCGACTCTATGTCTATGGCACCATCAAGGGCGACACCGCCCTGCTCGCCAAGTACCCCGCTTGCCTGAGCAAGGTCAAGGGCCAGAAACAGAAAGTGGGCGACATGAAAACTCCGTCGAGCCCAGCCGGCAAGCCTTTCTCAATCACGCAGATACAGGACGCTTCGACCTGGAAACACGACTTCAAGGACGGACGCGGCAGCATCAAGGCCTATGGCAACTGGTTCATGCGCCTCAAGACTCCCGGACACAACGGAATAGGCATACACGGCAGCACTAACAATGCCGAGAGCGTGCCCGGACGTGCCAGCGAGGGGTGCATTCGCCTGCGCGACAAGGACATCATCGACCTCAAGGAGCATTATGCACGCGTGGGCATGAAAGTCATCATCCTCGACGAGGAAACTAGCCAACTCCCCTTCGAGGCCAAGGCACAACAAAAGCAAATCAAAACATTACAAACAAAATAATTATATTATGAAACGAATTCTCACTATCATCTGCGCGGCAATGATGAGCATTGCAGCAATGGCAACTCTTGTGGTTGTCGATGGCGTTCATGTGCGCATGCGTTTTTCTCCCTCAACAAGCGGTGAAATTGTAACCGGCGAGGACGGCAAACCCACCTATCCCCCCAAAGGTGCCATGTTTGAATACCTGGGCACCAGCGGCAATTTCTACAAAATCAACTACGAAGGGACTCCCGTTTACATCTCACGCGACTACTGCCACCTCAAGGAAGAGGCAAAGACTGCCGCAACACCCAAGAAGAAAACACAAGTCGTGGTTGTAGATGGACAGAACGTGCGTTTCCGCCGCACACCCTCTACCAAGGGCGAAATCGTCCTCAACGAGGAAGGACAGACTCTCTACCCCCGCAAGGGTCAGGAACTCACCTATCTGGGCACCAGTGGCAATTTCTACAAAATCGACTGGTATGGCGAGGAATACTACATCTCTCGTGACTATACTCACCTCAAAACCAAGTAATAGATGAGGCAAATACTCAACGTCGCATTAGCACTTGCCGTTGCACTCGCGGCGGCAAGTTGCAGTGGCGACCAGCAGGAACAGCAGGACACAGCTCCCGCACAACCTCAACGCAAGGCCCTCTACACTGGCACATACAGCAACGACAGCACCTTCATCGTCATCAGCAAGAAGGACCTGCTGCTCACCGTCTATGCCCCTGTGGCAGGCGACACCGTGCCTGTGGCAAACTTCAAGGTGTGCCTTGCCAAGAACAAAGGCCAGAAGAAAGGTGATGGCGACATGACCACACCCGAGAGTGAACCCGGCAAGCCATTCAAGATCACCCAGATACAAGACGCCTCCACTTGGTGCCACGACTTCGGCGACGGACGCGGTAGCATCTTGGCCTACGGCAACTGGTTCCTCAGGCTTGAGACCCCCTTCAAGGGAATAGGCATACACGGCAGCACCAACAACCGCGAGAGCGTGCCCGGACGCGCCAGCGAGGGTTGCATACGCCTGCTCGACGAGGACATCATCACACTCAAGGAAAAATACGCCCGACTCGACATGCCTGTCATCATCAAGCAAGAAGACCAAGGCCTTTTCCCCTACGAAATCGCCAAGTAGCAATCCAGCAGCAGCCCCTCCACCAAGTTGCGGTCCCCTCCGCCAAGTTGCGGTCCTGTTCTCGCGGGTTCTCCCGCGAGCCCCCGTCGCAGCCCCCCTCTCCCAGCAGCCCCTCCACCCAGCTTGCGGTCCCCTCCGCCAAGTTGCGGTCCTGTTCTCGCGGGTTCTCCCGCGAGCCCCCGTCGCAG
>NZ_JAZLLZ010000150.1:0-3543 GCF_045598405.1 Sodaliphilus sp. | reverse complement strand
ATCGATGTCGTGTTGGTGGTTCGTTTGGTTTTATTTGCCGCACTAAATTAAGTGAAATCACCGACATGACCAAATCCTGGGCAACTTTTTGTTGCTCAGGATATTATAAAAATTGTTAACAAAAGTGCTGCGGAATTAAGGTATACATAATATTTTACAGGGTACATAGAATGTTTTAGCAAAATTTATGCCAAATAAAATGCGCGGACGCAAATCAACCTAAAAGAGGGACTAGGTAGGACTACCCCAAGAATAAGAAGATTAGACGCCCACGCATATGACGAGAGCACTAATCCACCATATTCTTTTATGAAACGTCCTACTTTTTCTTTTAGTTGGTAGACTAATGAATTTTTATCCGCGATGTTTTGTCAACAATCGGTTGACAATGCAAAGTTACAAAATTAATTGCAATCCGTTCATGGTTTCTGGATAAATTTCTTTGCCCAATTTGACTTCCAGGCTATGCCAGAATGGACTGAAAGGAAAACTAAGCGAAATATTGTAGTCACATTTGATGTCCCTTGTCTTAATGCAAGCGGATTCAATTTGAAACATTTTTTTCTGCTCTCCATTACAGCAAACGATGTATTTCAAGTTTTTTAGTTCCCAGGAGTCATAGAGCACTTCCTTTCTTAGAGCCTTGGTAAGTTCAAAATTCAAGATGCTTTCTCCATAAAGTTCGTCAAAGATTTTGTCACAAAGAGGGACACTAATAACTCCATCCCAGACACTTAGTTGCTTAGGAAATACAGAATCGGCAAAGAAATTACGAGATAACTCTACATTGCAAAGAAATCTATTCTTCGCCATTTGCGTAACCTCACCAATTTCAACGCATCCAATCACGTGATTGATTGGGATGCTTTCTAAGTCAATGTTGCCATACATAGATTGGTTAATAAGCTCTTGCATCACTTCGAAGGGAATGAATGTAGATTGCTTCGGTTCTACACAATGGACGTAATATCGTCCTGGAGTTGGTCGCGTTTCGCAATCGATAACGAAATACGAAAGTAACCTAGAGCAAACCAGCGTTGCCCATGGTTGTTCAATTCTAATTGTATTCATAAAAATTTTTCTTTTAGTGTGCAAAACAGTATGCATAAAAATGAATAAAGTTAGAGCACAGATATGCCAAAGTGGGGTACACCTCTGATAAATGATGTTAAGATGTAAAATCATACTACTCCAGATGTTGAGACAAAACCGATTGAATGTTGTGGGAATTTCTCGCAGCCGATGTAGAGGGTGTCGAATGCGTCAGTGCCATCGGTGCGGTGTTCGAGGAGGTTTTCTTCTGACTCTGCAAGTTTCTCGCCGCCTTTGTCCTTGCGGAAACCTAGACGGCCACGCGTAACACCAGCCGTTTGTATGGCGAGAAGCAGGTCATCGTTGTTTTGGCGGTTGAACATCGGCATGAGCCGTTGTTTACCGGCAAAACCTTGGTTGATGAGAAGGTACTTTTCGTCATGGCGCATCGGGTTACCGATGTAGACATCAATGACCTGCCATCCATGACGCTCAAACTCATGGATAATCACATAGCGAAAATCCTGGTCATTTACAGCATAGTTCGCACCGAGGGCGGTTGTGTCGTAGTAGAACACCACGGTCTTGTTGTTGTGATGGGCGTAGTAGGTGCAGAAATCAGCGACCAGAGCAGGAATCTTCCGCTCGAACTTAACATAGAACGACTTGATGACTTTGAGTCGCCTGCCATCGGGCTGACCCGCCACAATCCAGTTGATGTTGGCGTTATAGTCCATGCCTATGCATATTGGTGCGAAACGGTCTACATCGGCATCAGCAAGAGAGTTGAGAGCGGAGGGTTGAGAGTTTAGAGGGTCAGTTGAGAACCTGCGGAACTCCTCGTCGAGCACGGAGAAGTCACTGGCGTTATACTTGTGACCCTCACGCATAGACGAGTAGAAACCGTCCTTCGCTATGCCGAGCGGCATGCAGAGGATAGAAGTCTGGAATGTCTTGGGCGTGAGGTCACGCTTCATCTGTTTGATATAGTTCTCTCCAAGTAGTTGCAAATTCTCAATGCTGCTGTATTCTTTGTAGTAAACCGCCACCGAACGCATCTTATTGAGATTTGTGTCAAGTTGCCGCAAGTATTTTGGCAAATACTTAGGCACAGTCTCGCCGTTCTTGTTGTATCTGCGAATCCTTTCCTTGACATTCCAAATCTCATAGACAGTAGCCTCGATGGTGGCAATAAGTTCGGGGTCCATCTTCTCCTTGTAGTGGAGGAACCACGAGCCTTTCTGAGTATGAGGCATGTCCGAAAGGATCATGACCGAGTGATTATAGGAGTGTTTGCCGAAGAACGACTTAATGCCACCGTTGGCAGGCAAGGTCTCGTCCTTCAGTTTCTCGTAGTCTATGAACTTCGCTTCATCAACGAGCAGCCATGACAGAGTGAGCGAGTTGGACGATCCTGGTCTGTCCTGCGAGATAATTACCGCACATGAGCCATTGTAGAAAGTAATCACATGCTCATAGTCCGAAGGCTCTATGATAGGCTTGCCGAATGACTTGGGTGGCTTCCTCCCGACTACATAGTGGATACCGTTGAGGAATCCCCAACGCTTCCATGCTGCAAACAGTCCGGGCAAGGTGTTGGTGAGACCGTGCTTGAAAGTGGGAACCACGATGCCGCCTGTAGAACCTTTCATGCGCTGCATGTTACGAAGCACGAAAGGCGAAGCAATACTGTCCGTCTTGCCAGTACGACGGCCGGCAACGATAACTGTCGTGTGCGCCCCGATTAGCTGAGTCAACCGTTGCGGGTTGTTGAAATAAACATCACTCATTAGACTCGGTGGTATTGTCAAACAATGTATCTAATTCAAGGTCTGCTTCCTCAAACTCCACATCCTCGATGTCCATAGACTCAGCGCGATACTTTTTGAGCATCGCCTGGATTTTGTCTTGGATATTAGGGATTGGTTTGATACCGAGTACCGAGGGGTCCGAGGTTGCGGTAAAAGGCTGAACCACTATGACATCGTAGGGAACTGCTGTCTCGTCCTCGACATCGATGCGGTTGTACTTGGCGTAAGACGAAGCCGCTCGTTCCATCGTCTTCGTGTCCTTGCGTTTCTTCGCCATCTGGTATGTCTCGACTATCATTTCATTATAACGCCAGCGATGATAGTCACGCGAAGAAGTGCTGATGGTAGGGAGCAGAGTCTTCACCACCGCAAGGTCAGCGTAGGCGGTGACTCGTGAAATCCCGTAGCGACCCACATCAGTCTCGATGAACTGACGGTCTTTCGCCTCGGGATTTGCCGTGCTCCACAGGTACATGTCACGCACACGCAGTATGCGCTCTACAAGCACGTCGGGGTAACGGCTGCGGAGCTCGTCTTCCGCGGTGAACAGGTCAACGCGGGCTACTTCGGTCATGTTAGGGAATGGCATAGTAATTTTTGCTTACAAAAATTGGTTTATTGTGGCTAAAGCCACGGTTTAGTGCACTTCGTGCGGTTTAGGGAGTTTAGCGGTAAACGGCGAAGCAATAAACCAGCGACA
>NZ_JAZLLZ010000149.1:0-3405 GCF_045598405.1 Sodaliphilus sp. | reverse complement strand
CCCAGGAAAGCCCGTCAGCGCCAGTTCTCCCGGCGATTTGTTTCAAGTTGCCCAGTTGATAGTGCTCCACCATGGTTCACCCATTATTTTTGCACAAAAACAAGAGAATGAAACACACCACAAGCAACACACCTCCGTTTTGGACCAGAAAATTGGTCCAAAATTCCTCAAAAAAAGTGATAAAAGTGATAAACCCGATAAAATCGATAATAACGATAATAACGATAAAACCGATAATAACGATAAAATCGAAAAAAAACGATAAAATCAATAAAAGTAAAAAAACATCACTCTACATCCCCGCACCCGCGCAGTTCCCACTGTTTTGAACCCGGCACCGGGGGGATTTTTACTATTTTCTATAGTCTTTTGCGACAATTATAGGTACTTTTGCGACAATTCGCGATTTTTTTTACGCAAAATGCCCTCTATCTAATTTTTTTTTATATACATTTGCACAACCAAAATTCAACAAGACTATGAAAAAGTTTTATTTATTCACCTTCGTTGCAGCCTCTATATTGAGCGCATGCAACTGCAACAACAATTGCAATAACGACGCTGTCGTTAATGCCGTTCAAGACAATCGTGCCAATGCCAAACTCGACAACTATCTTTACGCAGTAGAGTATGACGACTATGACTTTGACGCCGCTCACGCAGCGATGAGCAAGATGTTCAAACCCGCCAACGCAGCCTGCACCGAGGTGCGCCGCGGCAACTTCGTGGGACGCAACCTCGACTGGTATATCAACGACCAGGCAGCAGCCATCATCAAGATCAACCACAGCGACAAGCACCTTGCCTCTATTGGCATGGTGGGGGCAAACCCCTTGTTCACCGACTCACTTGCTGCCGCTGGCGACACCTGTTCTAGGGTTTATGCTACCATGCCTTTGAGCACCTGCGACGGCATCAACGAGTGCGGTGTATATATAGGTGTAAATGTGATGCCCACCGGCGAGACTTCGTTTGACAAGAGCACTTGGGACTATGGCAAGTGGGGACATGGAGCTGCCAACACCAACCCCGGAGCCGAGAAATCTTACATCATCACAGTGCTATCACGTGTCGTGCTCGACAAAGCGCACAGCGTAGCAGAGGCCAAGGAAATCATCGAGTCTATCAACTGGTATGAGCCTGTCAACTTCCCCCACAAGGGCGAGTCGCAGTCGTTCCACTGGCTCCTGTGCGACAGCACAACAAGCTGCGTGCTTGAATTTATCGACAACAAGCCCTACTACACCGAGACTACCGAGGTCAACAAACCCTCTTACGCTACCATCATGACCAACTTCACCAACAAGTTGATGGCCGACAAGCAGATGATGCAAGACGGAGCACAGGGTTACGAGCGCTACGACGTGATCAAGGCCAACTATGACGCTACTCCCGCCACAAGCGAGGGCATGCAGGACCTCATGAAGAAGGTCTGGTTCTCATTGTCTTACACCAAGGACATCAACGACCCCGGTTTCTTCCACACCGACTATGCCAACAACACCGCCATCAAGGCAAGCGAGGTTTACAACAACCCCGACGTGCTCAAGAACGAGGCATTTGTTAAGGATGTTGAGAAAGGTAAAGCCGACTTCGCCAACAAGTCACTGTGGCACAAGAAAGACTGCTCACTGTGGTACACCACCCACACCACCGTCTATGACCTGGAAAAACGCGAGTTCAAAGTGCTCGTTCACGAAGGACGCGACGGACAGAAGGAATGGTACCACGTTACCTTCAACCACCAGTTCAACAAGCCCCTTGACTTCCAAGGCAAGAAGTAACTGGACGATGCACCTCGCTACAGCGACGATGACTATCTTTTAATTTGCTAAGTTATTGTCCAGAAGAACAATAACCAAATCACCCCCCACCGCCATCATACCAGCGGTGGGGGTAAAACGATAGCTCGCACTGCGTCCTGCAAGACGCTAATCGGAGCAATAAATTTTGAAATCAAAACAGTTTCAACATCCAAAACTTAAGTTACACATTTAAAGAGTCCTTTTTAGTATATGATAATCAAAAAATACATAGCGTGCTTGCTTGCACTTGCAGCAATGCTTTCGTTAGCTACATCTTGCTCAGAAAACGACGGACCCTATATCCCAAAACGTGATTATGAACTCAACCCCAAGCTCACAAAAACCCTCTACAAGCGCGCACTATATGACGAGAAGGTTGACGACCTGCTCAACCTGTGGGTTTACCAGTATGTGTTTGAATACACCAGCGTGGGTCCCGACATGAAGACTCCCGTGCGCCTTACAGGTGTCATTACCATGAATCCTGCCGTGTATAACCGCGAGGTTGAGCCCAAGGATCTTATGCTCTACAACGAGTTTACCACTGCCAAGCACGGAGAACGCACATCTGAAGACGAATTCCAAGACTTGGCTCTTTATATGAACAAGCTCCACAATGGCATCGCAATCTCGGCCGACCTCTATGGATGGACTCTCACCGAGGACAAGCCCCAAGCCTACTGCTGCACACACATCACTGCGCAGGAAACTATGGACTGCTGGGATGCAGCGATGGAAATTCTCAAAGATCTGGATTACAATGTCGAGGGACTTCCCATCTATAACGTGGGCTACTCAAGCGGTGCGCTCGATGCAATGGCAATGCAACGCTACGTTGATGCCTATCGCCCCGACATTAAGTTCAAGGCTACCATGGTGGGCGGCGGCCCTTATGACCTCGAGGCAATCTACAAGAACTACCTTGAAACCGACACCACCGGCTACATCTGCGCTCTGCCGCTTATGATTGTTGCCTACAAGGAGACTTTCAACATGCCATTTGAGTATAGTGATGTGTTCCAGGAACCATTGGCTAGCCACATCGACGACTGGATTCTGTCAAAGAACTATGGCACATGGGACATCAACGGACTCATCGACTCCAAGAAACACATCAGCGAGGTACTCACCCCCACTGCTTGCGATATCAACTCTCCAGTTGCACAGATGCTCATCAAGAAATTCCGCGAAAACTCGGTTTGCGGAACTGGACAGACATGGCAACCCAACACCGATACGAAGTACTTTGTGTATCACTCTACTGCCGACTCCTACATCACCCACGAGGTGGGCATTGAGATGGCCGACTACCTGAAGTCTAAAGGATGCAACGTCGTCACTGATTTTAAAGACGACGGCGACCACGTGCGCAACGGCATCCTCTACTTCACTGCCGAGTGCCTCTTGATAATGGCGGGACAAAAGTTTGAAATACCCGAAGGCACCACCATCGATTATTAATTCAACTTTAGCTTTTATAATAAATGATGCTAATTTATTGTCCAGTAGGACAATATCTAAATAACCCCCACCGCCGAACGTAGTGGCGGTGGGGGTATAGGTAAACCGCAAAAATGCGTCCAGCAGGACGCTAATCGGA
>NZ_JAZLLZ010000148.1:0-3456 GCF_045598405.1 Sodaliphilus sp. | reverse complement strand
CTTGTACTTTGACCTGGGCAAAGGCGAGGACTTTGTGTATCGTGGACAGACCACTTTCCGTGGCATGACCAAAGACGACACGCTGCAAATTTCTACAAAGGAAGATAATGCCATACGCATGAAGACTCCTGGCGAGGTGTTTCCCGAGTATTACCTTATACGCGTGAACGCATTCAATAAAATTGCTGAGAACCACCTGGAGGAATGGATTAAATACCTCAAAGACGGCGATATAGATGACAACACGACTGCGCCAGGCCTCCAAGAAGCGAAGAAGAAATTGGAGTACATGGCAATGAGCAAAAAGGAAAAAGACGCCTACTTTGAACACCTCAACGAGCAGATGATCCAAAACGATATCATGGACACTGCCCGCATCGAAGGTCGCGCCGAAGGATTAAAAGAAGGATTAAAAGAAGGTCGTGCGGAAGGTCGTGCGGAAGGACATGCGGAAGGACGTGCGGAAGGTCGCGACGAGGAGCGAATCAAAAACGCTATAGGATTCAAGAATGCTGGTGTACCCCTTGAAACGATTGCACCTGTAACAGGGCTTAGCATCGAAGAAATTATAAATCTGTAAAACACAAGTAAATAGATAGCAATGGCGGTTCAATTCACCTGGACCGCTATTTTTTTCAGGTCTTTACCGCAGGGTGCGCAGTGCTGATGGGGAACTGCATCTCTCCGAGGCGGCAAAAGCATTCCACCCAGGGCAGGGAGTGTACCGCTCATCGTATGCCAACGCCATGCGCCTTGCACGCACCGAAATCAACATGGCATACCGCACGGCTGACTATGAGCGTTTCCAGCAGCTTGACTTCGTGGTAGGCTTTAAGGTGGTGCTGTCAAATAACCACACCTGCAAGGGCGTGAAGGGCATCTTCGTTGACATCTGCGATGAACTGCAGGGCGAGTACCCTAAGGACTTCAAGTTCGTAGGCTGGCATCCTCATTGCCGTTGCCACGTAGAAGCAATTCTAAGCACCGAGGACGAGATAAAGCAAAACCTCAAGGACATTCTACAAGGCAAGGAAACGGAGTTGCAGAGCGTCAACGAGGTGCGTGAGTTACCCGACAACTTCAAGAACTGGCTTAAGAACAACGCTGAGCGTTCAATGCAACACTACTCCATGCCGT
The DNA here is from genome assembly GCF_045598405.1 of Sodaliphilus sp. NCBI lineage: Bacteria > Pseudomonadati > Bacteroidota > Bacteroidia > Bacteroidales > Muribaculaceae > Sodaliphilus > Sodaliphilus sp. The sequence goes on along the minus strand of NZ_JAZLLZ010000148.1, from coordinate 2,319 downwards.
ATTTTATTAGAGACAATAAGAAGTATGTGCCTCAAATTTACAGGGACGCATACGGAATGCGCAATGCCTACGATACCTTTGCTGAATACGAAAAGGCTATGCGGTACAATGCAAAGAATGCCAACTTTAGCAAAGAACAACTCGCAAACATACGTGAGCTTAATAAAGTGCTTCCTGTCATGCAAGGGCAGATAATGGATATTGCAAAGGCTGACACAGGCAAGCCTAACCCTAACTTTGATATAAAAGGCGCAAAGGTAAAAGGATATCGTCATAACTGTCAAACATGTACTATGGCTTATGAATTAAGGCGCAGAGGGTTCGATGTAGAGGCAATGAGGAGTCCTTCATCAAATAAGTCAAAAGTGAATTTTTATAATTTCTGCGAAAGAAAAGGACTTGATTGGCATGATAGATTTCTTGAACAAGACGGAAGTAGGCCTAAATATACGTGGTCAACGGAATTATTCAAGAACAACATCAAAAGCAAAGTGGATTTTATAGAAAATTCTGCCAGCAAGACCGGGAGATACGAAATATACTGTGAATGGAAGAATGGGGGAGCACACGTATTTTGCCTTGAGCGACAAAGTAATGGTAACTTGTTATGGATTGACCCACAGTCGGGCAAGAAGGGAGGCGCAAAAGTGTTTAACGATTATATAAAATTAATGCGCCACACCAGAATTGGAGTAATGCGCATTGATGATAAGATAATCAACCCAGCCTTTGCTGAAAGGTTATTGAGGTCAGAAGGGTAATTCAAGCGTCTCAAGCCCGCATGCTATATAAACCTCTTCGTGATTATCGGCTATATAGCAAGGTAAACCAGTAGGCACTATTTCTTTGCTCTCGTTGATTTCTGCATAGTAGTTAACACCCTCGTATGTTCCTATAAATTCAAGTTTACCAAAGCCTTGTTCGGTGGCATACTTGATTACGTGTTCTGGAATGTTCATAATTACTTTGTTTTACTTGGTTACGTACAAGCGATGAACAGGGCGAGAGTTGTAGCAATAGCGATGATTGCTTGAATGGCGGTCGTGATGATGAACTTCCAGTCGGTGGGGTTATTCAACTTGGGGTTGTTGATGATGTAGGCACGACCAGCGATGGTCATCTTCACATCAACAACCTTGTCATAGTCAATCACGACCTCAACCAAGCCGAGCGACTGCAACGAGAGCAGTGCTTCAAGATAGACATACTTGTCAAGACCAAAGTTGTCGTAGTCACCTTGGCTGATGCGGATAAACAACCGCTTCTCGATACGTGTCAACCTCAACCTGTTCATGCGCTTGCAAAGTTAATAAAAATTATCCATATATCCACTCACCGAACACGGCATATTGAAGAACTGCATCGCAGTCGATCATGTCAGCCGAGCCGTCATTCTCAACCACACGTGCCCACATAGAGGGGTTGTTGGCTTGCAGCAGGTCGAGGCCAGTGAGGATGTCCTCAAGCGTTAACCCATGTTCTTCTCCCTCTTCCATGTCGGTAACGGTCAGTGCACAACCATCAAGGATAGCCCTTGCCCACACGTCTTCAAGGCAGTCGCCCTTGCGTGCGTAAGTGCTGTGGGTGTCCTCGTCAAGCCTTGCTCTTGCCCAAAAGTTGCCGAAGAACATGGTGCTGAATAAATCGCTCAAAAACTCGCGTCTTTGTTGTTCGTTGTGAAGTCTGTTGTAAAATACTGTACTCATAGTTGTTACTTGTTTGTTTGCTTTTTGCGGTAAATAGAATGTTTGCTGATGATGCAGTTGCCAGTGCTAACTGGAGCACCGTCAACCTTGATGTTGTGTTGCCAAAGCTCAGCCAGCGTTGCGCCAACCACTTCCTCGGTCAGCAGGTCGTAGATAGCAACTTTTTTTGCACAAATTTCGGCAAATACTTGTAAATGTGACACAGTTTATATATTTTTGCACAAAATGAATGACTATGGCTGAAAACAAATACATACGGTTTGACTGGGCGGCAAAGAAAATCTTGCGCGACAAGGAGAATTTCAGCATTCTTGAAGGACTCATCACGGTTCTCTTGGGTGAGAAGGTGACTATTGTCGAGATTCTTGAAAGCGAGAGTAACCAGATGGACACCAGTGACAAGTTCAACCGCGTTGATATCAAGGCTCGCAACAGCAAGGATGAGATAATCCTCGTGGAAATACAACTCACTCGAGAAATTTATTTCCTCGAGCGCATCCTTTATGGCGTTGCCAAGGCGATTACCGAGCACATTACCCTGGGGCAAAAGTATGACCAAGTGAAGAAGGTTTACTCCATCAGCATCTTGTACTTTGACCTGGGCAAAGGCGAG
>NZ_JAZLLZ010000147.1:0-4736 GCF_045598405.1 Sodaliphilus sp. | reverse complement strand
AAAGATACAACATTCCGGCGACATTCCTGTGTACTACAATTTGATTTTCGGGAATGCCGCTATTGAAAACCAGCGATTTAGCCGCCAAACACCCCCGAAAATTCATTAAAAAAAGTTTCAAGGGGTCAAAGTTGGGTTAAAGATTACACAAACAATCACCAACCGTGACAGCCAGATTCTCGACAAGTATCTTACCGAAATCAACCATATCAAGCAGATTGATATGGATCGTGAGGTTGAACTCGCTCAACGCATACGCGAGGGAGGAGATGATGCACAAGCGGCAAGAGACGAGTTGGTGAAGGCCAACTTGCGTTTCGTCATCTCTGTTGCCAAGCAATATCAGAATAACGGAATCAGTCTGTCAGACCTCATCAACGAAGGTAACATCGGCCTTATCACTGCCGCCGAGAGATTTGACGAGACACGCGGCTTCAAGTTTATCTCTTATGCCGTGTGGTGGATTCGCCAAGCTATCCTTCTAGCACTGGGCGGACAATCTAACATGGTGAGAATACCGCTCAACCAAGACGGATTGAGAAACCGCATCGCAAAGGCGTCGTCGCAATTCGAACAACTCAACCAGCGTCGCCCCACAAGCGAGGAACTGGGCGAGATGCTCGCCCTCTCACCCACAAAAATCGATGACGCGATGAGAGTGTCGGGGCATCACGTGTCTTTTGACGCTCCGTTCAACAGCGATGACGACGGCACTATGCTTGATGTGATCGCCAACGACAACAGCCCGATGGCCGATTCCAACCTCGACAAGCAATCGCTCAACAGCGAATTGCAGCAAATGCTTGCACAACTCCAGCCACGTGAGCGTGAAATCGTCAAGATGTCTTTCGGCATCAACTGCCCCGAGATGTCTCTCGACGAGATCGGAGCGCAATTTGACCTCACGCGAGAGAGAGTGAGACAAATCAAGGAAAAGGCTCTTCGCCGCCTTAGGGCAAAAAGAACTGATACTCTCAGAGCATACCTCTGATATTAATGGCATCTTTGGGGTTTATATAAATGCAGGTGGGAATATGAAACCCACCTGTTTTTTGCTATCCAAATATCCAGTCGCGCCATTTTTACCAATAATCATACACATTTATTCAAAAAAATGACGTAACTTTGCATCATAGAAACCAAATTTATAAATTATATGGACGACACGGTTCCGAAAGACTTTTTAAATTACAAACTTAACATCACACTAAATAACTAGCAAGCAACGGGCTATCGGCAGCCTGTCTTTCTTTGCTGGGTGATTTAGTGCACAGAAACAAAGGAGACAGACTGAAATGAAAGAATTTATCCTTTTCGGCAAAGGCTTTGAGAAAGTCGAAAGCTGGCAGGATGGGTGTTGGATCAATATGCACAACCCATCGGCAGGCGACCTGAACTACTTGAAGGAACTCAATGTTCCCAAATCATTCATCAGCGATATCCAGGACGTCGATGAACGACCTCGCACCGAAAGCGATGGTGACTGGAGGCTAACCATACTGCGACTACCGCGAGAAACTAACGATGTAGATATCCCCTATTCCACCATCCCTTTAGGCATCATCACAAACAACAAACTGGTCATCGTGTTGAGTTTCTTCAACAATCCCGTTGTTAACGATTTCATCCAATACAACAAAAACAAAGGGGTTAATATCAACAACAGGCTCACACTCATCTTGAGACTCATCATGTCTTCGGCCGTGTGGTTCCTGAAATTCCTTAAACAGATTAATGTGAACATTAATGCTGCCGAGGACGACCTTGAACGCAAACTTCGCAATGAAGACCTGTTAAAGATGAGAAACTTACAGAAAAGTCTCGTGTATTTCAACACAGGAATCAGGGGCAACGAGTCTCTGCTCATGCGCTTAAAATCTCTCTATCAGAACTCCGGTTTGCTCGATACTGACATGGTAGAAGACGTGCACATCGAGTTGCAGCAGGCATTGAACTCGGTGAACATATACAGTAACATTCTTTCAGGCACGATGGAAGCATTTGGTTCAATCATTTCAAACAACTTGAACCAAATCATGAAACGCATGACAAGTATCACAATTATTCTCCAAGTGCCCACATTAATTGCAAGCCTCTATGGCATGAACGTGAGGTTGCCACACGAAGAACAGCCATGGGCATTTGTAGCAATCATTGCAACGTCTATACTACTCTCGGCCAGTGCATTCTTCCTGTTCAAAAAAATCAAATGGTTCTAAACGAGTAATCATAAAAAAACAAAATGAGATACAGAGCAAATTTGTATCTCATTTTGTTTATTAAAAATGACTATCTACTAGTTTATTCTTCAATTATATCCTTAAATTCAGCGGGGCTCCAATGCTCACGATAAGCTTCGCTAGAGCCGATGGGTACATATAGCGTGATATTCTTTACAGCATCAAAAAAATGCGGTGTTACTTCCACATCCATAGTCTCAGGATCATCTACCATAATGTGTAACTCACGCAAACTTCCCTCACCGAATTTATCGCTCAAAATCATCAGCGACTCTATAGTTTCAGGCAAATACACAGCCTTCAAGTAAACAGCATCGTCAAAGACGCCTAAATCAAAATGAGTCATTCCATAGGGAACAAGATATGAAACTTCCTCCTTGCCAGCAGGATAATGAAGCAAGCACGACATATCCTTATTGTACAGCACACCATCCCAATCGCAAAAGCAAGGGTTATCTTCATCGACAGTTATAGAGCGCAATTTAGAGCACCCCTTGAATGCCATGTCCCCAATGCTTGCCAATGATGCTGGAAACACAATGGAAGACAAACTAGAACATCCATCAAAGGCACAAGCATCAATGCTTGTCACCGAATTGGGTATCTCTAATGATGTGAGATTTCTACAATGGTAAAATGCACTGTGCCCAATGCTTGTAACCGAATTAGGTATCTCAACCGACGACAGATTGCATCCGAAAAATGCATAATATCCAATTTCTGTCACGCCATCAGGTATAACATAATGCCCGTCGTAACTCGTCTCAATTGTAATAGTTTTTTGTTCCATAGTTTACGATATATTATACACAGTATTTTGTCAAATGCCAAATCGAAAAGACATTTTTTGGAGGGGTAATGATAGAAAACAAATCGCACAAAAAAAATTGTAGTGTAAAATTAATAAAAAAAACTACAATGACCCTTCAATTATTCCAATTAATTTACCATAAACATCACATTTTAGAACAACCCTTATATTCCTCCCCAAAAATCCAAGTATTTTTTTTCAGTAATTGCCTGCAAGCGATTCATGATCCAGACAGGAGCAACTATGCATGGTGACAACAGCTCCATCATGTAACATATATGCCGTGTTCGGAGAGTGGATATATGGATAATTTTTATTAACTTTGCAACGACTAACAATTTTAATTAGCATGTTATGGAAATAAAACTTGCAGATGGAGGTTATATTACCGACAAAGAAATTCTTGCATTGTACGAGACTGCCCGTAAAAATGCCGAAGCAAACGCCTTAGTGACAAAGCCCGCGCCCAGAAAGCTAACTCCCGAGGAACAAGCGTTTCAAGAACGCATTTCGGACAATATATTCGCTTGGCAAGACGAAGATGACGAAGACTAGACCTCTTTCAATTTAAATACAACACATTCGTCATTTACGATTGCACTTACAAGACTAAATTTGCTCCCTTTATCAAACAGGACTTCCTTTTGTTTAGGGAGCGAACTTTTTATACCACCAAATTGCGACATATCACTAATTATGCGCCCGTTATTACCTTGAATTTCAAGCATTATTTTTACTTGGTTTTTCTTAATATTCATGTGGTTGAATCTATCAAGCGCAATACTCCTTTCGGTTGATGTAGAAGTAAAACCGCTAAATGTTGCTACCCCTGACTTTAATTCAGTCATAAACTGATTGCACTTTTTCGGGCTTAACACCATTGTGCGATATAGTTTGGTATCATTTGAACACACGGGCATTTTAGACAATAAAGATAGTAGTTCAGAAAATGCCTTATTAAAACCATCAAGATTACCCTTTCTAAGTTGGTTATTGAGTTGCCTATATGCTGAAACGTCTCCACGCGTGTAATGGTATATTGCAGCTATCTCGGTCGTGGGTATATCAGAATATTTTACCTTAAAAAAATATATCCACCGCAAACTCCATCGGTCCTTTTGTTCTGTGCGCTCTTGAAATTTTTTTTCGTTATTAGAGTACACGTTTACGGCAAACGGCAAATCAATGTATTGAGTATTGCTTTAATAAAATACGGCATCGTACTCCAGCCTTTTGCTCTCTCTATATTATTCTCAAGCCAGTTGGTAAAGTTGCTGGGCAGTTCCTTCACCTCGTTGACGATTGCAACTCCGTTTCCTTGCCCTGCAGAATGTCAAGTGTATATACACAAAAAAACCGGCAAGAATCCTTACCGGCTTTCGTGTCCAAGATGAGACTCGAACTCACACGCCCAATCGGGCACTACCCCCTCAAAGTAGCGCGTCTACCAATTCCGCCACCTGGACATTCGGGTTTGAGCGAAAAACGGGACTCGGACCCGCGACCTCGACCTTGGCAAGGTCGCGCTCTACCAACTGAGCTATTTTCGCATTTGTTTGAGCGAAAAACGGGACTCGGACCCGCGACCTCGACCTTGGCAAGGTCGCGCTCTACCAACTGAGCTATTTTCGCATTAACTTTATCACTTGCGTGATGCCATTCATTTTATTCAAAGAACTTGAGCG
>NZ_JAZLLZ010000146.1:0-18059 GCF_045598405.1 Sodaliphilus sp. | reverse complement strand
TATTGCAAACCAAAAAACACATCATGTTGGCCAATCGTTTGACAGCGAGCTGAAAATGATGCTGCGCGAAGCCGGAGTTGAATACGACCCTAAGTATTTTTTGAGTGATTGATGTGATAGACCGCCGGTTACGATGCAGTGTGACGGGTTCCCCGTCATAGCATGTTGGGACGTGTTGCTGTCCGCTGGTCTGGCTCCTTGTCCGACAGTCTTCGACCATCGGTTACGATGCAGTGTGACGCTCTTCGAGCCTCTAACGTCTCCGACGTTTTCCCCATTGGACAACAATTTGAAACCGTGGCGCAGATATGTGAGCAACAACACGCTGAGGAGGATGTTGCCCAAGATGAAGAAACTTGACGAGATAGCCGACGTGCGGTATCGCGAGTCGGATATCGCTAGCCACGATAGCAAGTGCGCCCTATAAAGACGTCGGACAACAATGGTTATTAATAAAAATTGAATTTTCTTTTGGATATTTCAATAATTATTACGAAATTTGTAGTCTATCTTGTTACTCAACTTTAGCATATGGAACCATTTGAGTCTCACCAATTTGTTCCGATTAGCGTCCTGCTGGACGCATTTTTGCGGTTTACCTATACCCCCACCGCCACTACGTTCGGCGGTGGGGGTTATTTAGGTATTGTCCTACTGGACAATAAATTAGCATCATTTATTATAAAAGCTAAAGTTGAATAACATATAGTTGCCGTAATAGTAAAAAAACATTAAAAAGGTTGACAAACGCTTTTTGAGATTGTAACTTTGCACCGAAATTGCATATTTTGCGCTTTTGGGGCAAGGTGTGTAATGCATACTTGCATTTGAAAATAGTAAAGAAATCATACAGTTAAAAGACAATGGCAACTGAATTAAAACAAACCAACAAACAAGAGGGCATGAAAATGCCCCTGGGTAAAATCAACTTTATCCTCATGGCAGTGTGTGCCTTGCTCATCATCGTGGGGTTCTACCTCATGGCTGGCAGCGCCAACGAGGGCGACACGTTCAACTACGACATCTTCAACAGCACACGCACCGTTGTGGGCCCGATGATTTCCTTTGCGGGTTTCGTGCTCATGGCATTTGCCATCATTTTCAGGAAGAGAGACAAAAACGAGGAATTGAAGTAAAGATATGGACTGGTTACAAGCTCTTATCCTGGGCGTGCTTCAGGGTCTCACCGAGTATCTTCCCGTGAGTAGCAGCGGCCACCTGGCCATAGGGTCAGCCTTGTTCGGCATCAACGGCGAGGAGAATCTTGCATTTACCGTGATGGTGCATGTGGCAACTGTGCTCAGCACGCTGGTGATACTGTGGAAAGAAGTGAGCTGGCTGCTTGCCGGCATCTTCAAATTCAAGATGAACGACGAGATGCGCTACTTCATCAACATCCTCATCTCAATGGTGCCCGTGGGCATCGTGGGCGTGTTCTTCAAGGATTATGTTGAGAACATCTTCGGCGAAGGGCTGCTCGTTGTGGGCATCATGCTCATGGTCACTGCGGCGCTGCTGGCATTCTCCTATTATGCTAAGCCCCGCGTGAAGGAAAACATCGGTTGGAAAGACGCTCTCATCATAGGCCTTGCACAGGCGGCGGCTGTGATGCCCGGTCTGTCTCGTTCAGGCAGCACCATTGCCACAGGTCTGCTGCTGGGCAACAAGAAAGAATCGCTGGCGCAGTTTTCATTCCTCATGGTCATCCCGCCCATTCTGGGCGAGGGCCTGCTCGACGTGCTCAAGGCTGTCAAGGGTGAGGAGGCGTTTGGCAACATCGAGCTGCTGCCACTCATTGTGGGGTTTGTCGCAGCCTTTGTGAGCGGATGCCTGGCTTGCAAGTGGATGATAAGCATCGTCAAGAAGGGCAAACTCATCTACTTTGCCGGCTACTGCGTGATTGCAGCCGTTGCGGCTATTGTTCTCAACTACGTCCTGTAATATAAAAGTATATACATGCTCAATCCTATCGAAGGCGAAATATTCTACATCGACAAGCCACTGGAGATGACCTCGTTTGCCGTAGTGAAGCAAGTGCGCGGCAGGCTGCGCACCCGTCTCGACCGCAAGAACATCCACGTGGGCCACGCCGGCACGCTTGATCCGCTGGCGAGCGGCGTGCTCATCGTGTGCACCGGGCGCATGACCAAGCGCATCGAGGAATTGCAGGCCGGAGTCAAGGAATACACCGCCTGGGTGCGCCTGGGCGAGACCACACCGTCCTACGACATGGAGACCGAGGTCGATGCCACCTATCCCTGGGAGCACATCACCCGCGAGCTGGTGGAGCAGGTGCTCAAGGAGCAGTTCACTGGCAGCATCGAGCAAGTGCCACCGGCATTCTCGGCATGCAAGGTTGACGGAAAGCCAGCCTACAAGCTTGCCCGCAAAGGCAAAGATGTGGAAATCAAGGCCAAGACCCTTGTGATCGACGAGATCGAAGTGGTGGAATGCGGGCTGCCCGCCGAGCCCACACTCGTGCTGCGAGTGGTGTGCAGCAAGGGCACCTACATCCGCGCCCTGGCACGCGACATAGGCACAGCGCTGGGCAGCGGAGCGCACCTCTACGGACTGCGACGCACACAGGTGGGCGACGTGAGAGTGGAGCAGTGCGAGACGCTCGACGGCATCCTCGGCAGGCTCGAGACCGAAGAAATGGTGAGTGCCGAGCAAGCCGAGCAAGAACTGCTCGAGCGCGAGCGCATCGCCAACCGCAAGCGCGCTGCCATACTCAATGCAGCACGCAAGAAAAGACAAGAAAAAAAAGAACAAAACAAAAATAATACAGACTTATGAAGTTATCAGAATTCGGCTTTAAGTTGCCCGAAGAACTCATTGCACTACACCCTGCAAAAAATCGTGACGAATCAAGACTGATGGTGCTCCACCGCTCCACAGGCGAAATCGAGCACCGACAGTTCAAGGATGTGCTTGACTATTTCAACCCGTTTGACTTGATGGTGTTCAACAACACCCAGGTCTTTCCAGCCAAACTGATGGGTAACAAAGAGAAGACTGGCGCGCGCATCGAGGTGTTCCTGCTGCGCGAGCTCAACAGCGACCACAAGCTGTGGGACGTGCTCGTGGAACCCGCCCGCAAGATACGCATAGGCAATAAACTCTACTTCGGCCTTGACGACTCGATGGTGGCCGAGGTGATAGACAACACCACCTCACGCGGACGCACACTGCGCTTCCTCTACGACGGTCCGCACGACGAATTCAAGGAGAACCTCTATGCACTGGGCGCTACTCCCCTGCCCTACTACATCGACCGCGAGGTAGAAGAGGATGACGCCGAGCGCTACCAGACCATCTTCGCCGTCAACGAAGGCGCTGTCGTGGCCCCCGCAGCCGGCCTGCACTTCTCTCGCGAGCTCATGCGCCGCATGGAGATACGCGACGTGGAGGCAGAGTTCCTCACACTGCACATCGGCCTGGGCACCTACCGCGACATCGACGTGGAAGACCTCACCAAGCACCGCGTCGATAGCGAGCAGATGCTCGTGAGCGACGAACTCGCACGCAAGGTGAACTTCAAGCGCGACAACGGCAACAAGATATGCGCCGTGGGCACATCAGTGCTTCGCGCCATGGAGAGCACCGTGGGCATGAACGGACACATCAAGGGATACGACGGGTGGACCAACAAGTTCATCTTCCCGCCCTACGACTGCACCACATGCGACGCGCTCATCACCAACTTCCACATGCCCTACTCGGTGATGCTCATGCTCACCGCAGCCTTCGGCGACTACGAGCAAGTGATGAAGGCCTATAACGTGGCTGTCGAGGAGAAATACCGCTTCGGTGCCTACGGCGACGCTATGCTCATCGTGGACTGATCGTTTTCCCGGTTCTATTAAACTAAAAAAAAGCATTTTATGAAGACAATCAAGCGATATATTATTGCAGTGTTCATGTTGCTGGCAGTTGCAGGCGGAGTATCTGCCTATGCCCAGACAATGCAAGACGGCAGTTACCGCACCACGGGCTACATCAAGAGCGACGGCACAGTGCAGGACAGCAGCTACCGCACCATAGGCCACATCAAGAGCGACGGCACAGTGCAGGACAGCAGCTACCGCACCGTGGGCCACATCAAGAGCGACGGCACTGTGCAAGACAGCAGCTACCGCACCATAGGCCATGCCAAAGGCGTGAACATGAAATGGGCAGCATGCTTCTTCTTTTTCTTCTTCGGATAAAAGAAGAAAGCAATCCTAATTCTTTTGTATAAATCGAGTAGGAGGAAAACGAAGTAGTTTTCTTCCTACTTTCGTTTTCCGAGCTGGCGCTTCTTGCCGTTGTCCTTCGGTATCTCTACCCTTCGCACGGCTGTCGGTCTGTATTTGCCCGACTTAATCATTTCGATGAGTTCGCCCAAGTGGAGGTTCAGGTATGGTAACAGTTCGCTCGTTCCCATCTTATCAACGCCTCCCGCTCCTTTGTTTCCGACTACTTGCTTATAGGCTTTGCGCAAGGAATGTGAGATTCCGCACCTATGTCGGCCGACAATGTCCCCGACTCTAATACCGACTGGATAGGCGAGTCGTGGGAGACCGTATGAATGAGCAAGACAAGTTTTTGCTTGTATCAATCGGTCTCGATGTAGTGGGCTACGGAGTCGGCGGTGTTGGGGCCTATGACTTCGTGTGCCACGGCTTTTACCTCGGGGAATGCGTTCTCTACTGCCACGGCGTGATCGGCGGCCTGGAGCATGGCTATGTCGTTGCGGTTGTCGCCGAATGCTACGATTTTATCGGCATTTATTCGCTGCGCCAGGCGGCGTATTGCGCCGGCTTTGGTGCATCCGCTGGTATAGATTTCGAGCAGTCCCACGCTGGGATCGAAGATGTCGTGGTAGAACATGGGCGAACAGTCCACGGTGGCGCGCACTTCGTTGTAGATGCGTTCGAGCGTGGCGTAGTCGTTCATCGAGAAGATGAGCATGGCCTGGTCGTCGCTTGTCGCGTAGTGGGGATTGTCCAGAAAGAACCGTTTAAACGGGGTGTTCAGGCGTTCTTTTACAAACCCCTCCTCCTGCGGTGACATTGCGCCGCAGTGGTGGGCGTGGATCATGTTGCCATGCTGGCGGTAGATGAACGGATGCAACCCGTTTTTCTCGAATATATCGCTGATGGCACGCACGGTGTCGTGCGGGATTGACTGCACGTTGACAAAGGTGCCTTGCTGTGCATCCCACATGGCGGCGCCTGCCAGCACGATGTAGGGGAGCATGGTCTTTACCTCGCTCATGAGCGGCACCACAGTGGCGGGAGTGCGTGCTGTGGCCACGGTGAATAGCAGTCCGCGCTCGTCGATGAGGCGGTTGAGGATGGCGGCTGTCGCCTTCGACACACGGCTGTCGCTGCCCATGAGCGTGCCGTCCATGTCGCTCACATATAACGTTTTTCCTTTCATTTCAGGTTTATATTTATCTCCCACTGAGGCACAGAGAAAAATTTTTGACAAAAGGACAATAATATATCTCTGTGCCCTATGTGTCTTCTATGTTGAAATCCAAATAAATTGAGTGTAATTTAACGTTTTTTACGCCATTTGGCGTTGTTTTTGCCGTTTTTTGCGTGAGCTTGGGCAAAAAGAAGGTAGCCAGGCACATTTTTGTGCTTGGTGGTTGCTTTAAAAACAACAGGTCGCCGGATCAAACTTCTATCAGATGTAGCAGAATGTGTCCGCTCATCAAGTTACTTCTTCAGATCTTGCTATGTAATGCCACAATCTCTGTTGAAGATGTAGTCCTATAGACTCATCAGGCACAGTAAGTGGTCATTCTTATGAATAGAGAAGCCAGAGCCGGCAACGTGACCTGTCATTGTTTTTTTATGTTTATCATTGACGCACATATGTTTTTTGCGTTTTCAGTACCGCCAAAGTCTTGCATGACAATTTTCTCGCGACCTTGATTATGGCCATCTGCGGCTTCATGCGCTGCAGGCAGCTGCAGTAGTAGCCAGACATTGCGGCGTCTTTTTGTATGGCTATCCAACTGGCCTCTACGAACAACGGCCCCAAACTCTTGTTGCCGCGGTGCGTCTTGGGGCCTGTTGACTTTTTGTCCCCGCTGTCGTGGCAAATGGGTATCAGCCCCAGGAACGACACGAAAGCTCTTTCGTTTGGGAAATTTGACGGCGAGTTGTCGATTTCGGTGAGCAGTGTCATAGCCACTATCAGCCCTATGCCGGGGATGCTTACAAGCAGGTTGTAATTGGCTTTGTACTTGTCCGACTGGCTCATGCGGCGTATTTCCCTTGTAGCCTGAAGGATGCGTAGTCTCAAATCGTCTACCTGGTCGCATAGCATGAGCAGTGACTGTTTGCTGTTGCCCATCAGGCAGACTTCATCTCTTAACCACCTCATGAAGTTGTGCGACCAGTGCGTTCCGCTTTTGGCGAACCGCTCAGGGTAGGTCACGCCTTGGGTGTACAGGAGGTGCTTTGTGCGTGACTTGAGCCGAGCCAGATCTTTCATCATCTTTTTGCGCAGCCTCACCACATTGGTGTCGTCCATATACTCCCTCGACTTGATGTGTATGCATGTGAGTTCCCCGCGTTTGAGTGCCCACGCAATCTTCTCCGAGTCCACAGCATCCGTCTTGGATAGCCTCTCTTTTTCAGATGTCGGGATGTCGGCGGCGTTCACCACGATGTTCTCGATGCCGAGCCCGGTAAGGGCATAGTGGACAGAGAAGCCGCAGAAGCCAGCCTCATAGGCCGACAAGAAATGCGCCTCCGGATATCTGTTGTTCAACGTGTCAAAGAGCGCCTGTGCGTCAGCCGGCATTGAAAATGCCCATTTGAATCCGCTCTGAGTGAGTGCAGTGACGTGCCATGTCCTTAGATGCACGTCAATTCCCACGAAAATGTTTTGTCCTTTGAAGGAATTTTTGTTACTTTGCATAGTTGGAATGATTATAATTGATTATAGTGGTTCATTATTACTTTTTTCAAAATTACAAACCAATTATTTTCGTTCCAACTTTTTTATAAAAAAACTATGAAAAACACACTGGGGACAGCCCGAGCGGCCGGGGCAAAGCCCCTTTGAGCGGAAAAAGCTACCGCCTGTTCTGGCTATTTTTCACAGCCTCTTGTCATTTGCGACTGCAAACATAGTAACTCTATGTGGGAGATCGGTCTTTCGTCCTTCGTCCTTCGTTTTTCGTCTCTCTTGAAAAAAAATAGTTAATGTATTTTTTGATAATGTAAAAAAAATAATTATCTTTGCAGTGCAAATTATTTACTTACATTTTATTATTAATTTTATCTTAAAAAACTAATTATGAAGAAATTTTTACTTCTCCTTGTTGCTCTCGTAGCAACAAGTGCTGTGGCAATGGCTCAGGACACTTGGACCGTTGCTGGTACAGCTGCAATCCTCAATGGCACTGATAGCTGGGCTCCCGCTAACGCTGCTAACGACATGGTATCGACCGACGGTGTTAACTTCACTCTCGCAGTTGAAGGCAAGACCCTCGAGGCTGGCGTGAACTATGAGTACAAGGTGGTTAAGAACCACGCTTGGAGCGAGGCTTATCCTGGCAACAACGCTACTCTCACTGTTAACGAGACTGCTGTTTACACAGTTAACTACACTTTCAACGCTGAGACTAAGGATGTAGCTGCCGAGGCTGTTAAAACTGGCAATGCTGGCGAGATCACTCACGAGTATTCAGTTGCTGGCAGCAGCGCAGACCTCTTTGGTGCTGCATGGAGCGAGACCAACACTGCAACTAACATGACCAAGGGCGATGACGGCATCTATGCATGGACTTCGGCTGAGACTGCTCTTGCAGTTTCTACAATTGAGTTCAAGGTGGTTGAAGACCACTCTTGGGGCGTTTCTTACGGATACGGAAGCGGCAATGCAACATTCAGCGTTACCGAGGCTGGCAAGTATGTCCTCAAGTTCACTTTCGACCCCGAGAGCAAGTATGTGGGCTGCGAGGTTGTTTCTTTCACTCCCGAGGCTGTTGAGGCTACTTACTTCATCAAGCACGACTGGGCTGGCGAAGGCAACTGGACATGGCAGGAAATGACCAAACTTGGTGAAATGACTACCGAAGAAGGTGGGAAATTCTCTGTGTACTCTTATGAAGGCATCTATGGCGGCAATGGCTGCAACATCAACACTGCTGCCGACGACACTGGTGCACAGTGGTTTGCTGAGCCCGAACTCACAGGCTCCCCCATGGTGGGCGACTTGTGCGCATTTAGATATTCTCCCGAGCTCGATCTTCTTGCTATCATCAACCTGAATCCGGAACCCGTTAACACTCCCTCAATCTCAAAAATCACTATCAAGGGTCAGGAACTGGAAATCGAAGAGGACAAGTATTACTACTCAATGACTGTCAACGAGAATTTTGACGAGAGCGACGTCGAGGTTGAAGTCCTTAACGCTGATGAAGACACAAATGTAACAGTCTCTGTCATGAACGCACAGATTATAAAGAGTGAAGAATATCGCCAGGTTACAGTAACACTCTACCAAGGCGAAGAACTTGTTGACCAATACAGTATCACCGTGACAATTGACGACACTCCCACTGGCATCAACGACATCAACGTTAACAGTGCTAAGGTTGTTAAGACTATCGAGAACGACCAGGTTGTTATCCTCAAGGGTGACAAGAAGTTCAACGTAGCTGGTCAGGCTGTTAAGTAAAGGTATATTTAAACAACGCAACAATGCCGTCATGGGAACTATCTCCCGTGACGGCATTTTTTTGATATTGCCAAACTCTTTGACTTTCACAAAAAAAAGTGTAACTTTGCAGACTGAAACAACTATTATGAAACACTTACGTTTTATACTTATTCTCGGGGTGCTTGTTGCTCTTGCGGCTTGTGGGGGCGACAAGAATGTCCAGTCGATCGTTAGCGCGAGCAACGACGAGGTGGTGGTGATGGCGCAGAATGCGGCCACTGTCATCGCCCAGTGCGACCACAACGACACGCTTGCAATACAGACAGCCGTGGTCGATGCGCGGGCACAACGCAGCGCGCTGGCAATAGCTGGCAAACGTGAGGCTGCCGAGGCCTATGACAAGGCTCTGCACGACAAACTCATGGAACTTGACCCCCAGGTGTGTAACTTAATCTTTGCTAACCATCAAATTCCCGAATAATGAGAAAAATCATCACCCTTTTACTATCAGCCACCGTGGGCACGCTCGTGCTCACTAGTTGCGGCGAAGCCAGCGAGAAAGGTTCTCTTGCGGCACACCAGCTGCAGGCAGCATGGGGCAACCCCGAGGCTATAATGAAAGCGGCTAGCGACTTCAAGGCCGTGAGCGACAGCCTGGGAAACCCCGAGTCGATGAGCGATGCGTTTATTGACGCTTGCTCGGGCAACGACTCAATGAAGGTCGTGGCACAAGCCATAGCACTCACTCCGCAAGCTCTGGGCAGCGACATGGGCGAGACGATTGTCGATGGCCTGGCATCGGGCGACATCGAAGCCGCCAAAGCACTTGAACAGATTGATCTCGTGGGATTTGCCTATGCACTCCTGCAACGCAATGACGATGCCGTTGCTTGCTTCAAAGCCATCGACGAGGTGGCGCAATCTCTGCCCGAGGAGAAACAAATGGTTGTGTATGCCCACAGCTGCGCCCCCGACAAACTTGCCAATGCCATGCGGCAAGAACGGGCACAAGGCAATGCAGGCGACGTGGACCGCCGCGCCAAGATGGTAGAGGACATACTCACCGGTGATGACCTGAACAAGTTTAAAGCAATATACTACGGCAAATGAAAACTTTCAACGAATATCTCGATATAGTCAACGAGGCTGTGGCTGGCATCAAGGACCGTTACCCCAAGCAGCCAGTCGATCTCTATGCTCCCATCTACTACACCATGTCGCTGGGCGGCAAGCGATTGCGCCCGGTGCTCATGCTCATGGCTTGTGAAGCTGTGGGCGGCAAGGCTGGCGATGCCCTGTTGCCGGCGGTGGGGCTCGAACTGTTTCACAACTTCACCCTGCTGCACGACGACCTCATGGATCGTGCCGACGTGCGACGCGGCAAGCCCACCGTCTATCGCAAGTGGAACGACAATGTGGCTGTGCTCAGCGGCGACGCCATGCTCTCCATGGCCACTCAATATATAGCCAGAGCCAGCGACAAGGCGATGCGCCCTGTCATGGAACTCTACAACAAGACCGCGATGGAAATCTACGAGGGACAGCAGTGGGACATGGACTTTGAGCACCGCGACGACGTCAAGGAGGAGGAATATCTCGAGATGATTCGCCTCAAAACCTCTGTACTGCTGGGATGTGCCTGCAAGATGGGTGCTCTGCTGGGCGGGGCGTGCAAGGCCGTTGCCGACGATTTCTACCACATGGGAGTGAACGTGGGCCTGGCGTTCCAGTTGCAGGACGACGTGCTCGATGTGTGGGGAAACCCCGACACTTTCGGCAAGGCGACTGGCGGCGACATCATGAACAACAAAAAGACTTTCCTGCTCATCAACGCCATGAACATGGCTGCCGGCGACGATGCCAAGGAACTGCGCCGCTGGCTCGACGACTCCGATGCCAAGCCCGAGGAGAAGATCCCCGCTGTCACAGCTGTCTATGAGAAACTGGGACTGCGCGAGTTGAGCGAGCAACGCATTGCAATGTTCAGCGACCACGCCCTCGCCACGCTTGGTGCCATGCGCATCGATACCGATGCCAAGCAGGCATTCAACGACCTCATTGTGAAACTCATCAAGCGCGACCGATGATCGACACCCACAGCCACATCTACTGCGACCAGTTTGACGACGACCGCGACGCAACGGTGCTGCGGGCGCAAGAAGCTGGCATCAGCCACATCATCCTGCCCAACGAGAACCTTGCCAGCGTGCCACTGGTGCGCGCGCTGCACGACCAATATCCCGCCTACACATCGATGGCGCTGGGACTGCACCCCGAGGAGGTGAAGCAAGACTGGCGTGAAGTGCTCGACGCCATGCGTCCCTTGCTCGACACGGGCGACTTTATCGCCGTGGGAGAGATAGGCATCGACTTGTATTGGGACAAGACCTACCGCCTGGAGCAGATGGATGCTCTCGCAATGCAGCTGCAATGGTGCACCAGCAAGGACCTGCCGTTCATCATGCACTGCCGCGACGGTCTCGACGAGGTGCTGCAAGTGTTTGACACGCAGGGGACAACACTGCCGCGCGGCGTGTTCCATTGCTGGCCGGGCGATGCAGGCGACGTGGAACGGGTGCGACGTTACGGTGACTTCTACTTCGGCATAGGAGGCGTGGTCACGTTCAAGAAAAGCCAACTGCCAGCTGTGCTGCCTGCCATAGGCCTTGACCGCATCCTTCTCGAGACCGATGCTCCCTACATGGCACCTGTGCCCATGCGAGGCAAGCGCAACGAGAGCAGCTTCATTCCCTACATCAACAACCACATCGCCACAATCCTGGGCGTGACACCCGAGGAAGTGTCAGCCGTCACCGACCGCAACGCCCGCGACTTGTTCAAGATAAACTAAACTTGCATTGTGAAGGCAATCCCGTTCCCGGCGGTTCTCCGCCGGGTGAGTTACTGCATCATCTCCCCCAGGTCCCGTTCCCGGCGGTTCTCCGCCGGGTGGACCTCCCTTAAAAATGGAGGACTCCGTCCTCAAAATGATAATACACTATCTATGAGGTAATTCCATTTTGCTTGCAGAGCAAGCTATTTTCTAAGCGAAGCATAAAAATCATAATAAAAATATTTTCTTTTTTTACCTGACAACAATAAATTAAGATAAAAGACGTCTTATCACATGAGAAAATTGTACCGCTTTACCCCGCTTGTCATGATTGTGACGGTGATATTGCTTCAGGCTTGCAGCGCCAAGAAGAATACCGCCGGCTCGCGCTTTTGGCAGGCGCTAAACACCAGGTACAATGTCTATTACCACGGAAAAACAAACTACGACGAGCAAATCAAGATTGTAGAAGACGAGTATCAGGACGACTACTCGCAGCGCCTTTTCGTTCATCCTGCCGAGGCCAAGTCGAGCCCCAAGGCGCCTCAGCCCGGAGGCAGCTTTGACCGCACCATCGAGAAGATGCAGAAGGCTATCGCACTGCACTCTATCAAGAAAAAACCTAACCGTAAGGCAGGAAAGGGCAATGACCCCAAGTACAAGGAATGGATGAAACGCGATGAGTACAACCCGTTCCTGCACAACGCCTGGTACCTGCTCGCCAAGAGCGAGTACATGAAGGGCGACTTCCTCAACGCGGCAGCTACGTTCCGCTACATCTACCGCCACTTCACATGGAAGGAAGAGCTCTCGCAAGAGGCCCAAGTGTGGGAGGCGCTGTGTTACTGCGCTATGGGGTGGACCAACGAGGCCGACAACGTGCTGGCACACGTCCACATCGACAAAATCGAGAACAAGCGCATACGCTCGCTTGCCAACCTTGCCTTTGCCGACTACTACATCAAGGAGAAGAGAAACGAGCAGGCAATCCCCTATCTTGCCGAAGCCGTGAAAGGAATGGGCGGATCGCAAAAAGTGCGCCTTAACTTCCTCCTGGGACAGCTCTATGAAGACGCCGGCAGCAACAACCTGGCCTACCTGGCCTACAAGAAAGCTGGCAGCAGCAACAGCAGCACATACCGCACCAAGTTCAACGCGCGCATCAAGCAGAGCGCCGTGTTCACAGGCACCAACGTGAGCAGCGAGGTCAAGGCGCTGCGCAACATGGCACGATTTGACCGCAACAAGGAATACCTCGACCAAATCTACTATGCGATAGGCAACCTCTATCTCTCGCGCCAGGACACCGTCCGCGCCATTGAGAACTACATCAAGGCTGCCGAGAAGAGCACGCGCAACGGCGTGGACAAGGCCATCAGCCAGCTCACTCTGGGCGGCGTTTACTTTGCACAGCACAAGTATGACCTGGCACAGCCCTGCTATGCCGAGGGCATCACGCAGATCAACGAGGACTATCCTAACTACAAGATGCTCAAGCACCGCAGCGACGTGCTCGACGAACTTGCCGTTTACTCGCAGAACGTCACCTTGCAGGACTCGCTGCTCAAACTCTCGGAAATGTCGCTCGACGAGCAGAAGAAGGTGATCAAGAAAATCATCGACGAGCTCAAGAAGAAAGAAAAAGAAGAGGAAGAAGCCGCCAAGCGCGAGGAATACCTGGCGCAGCAAGGGGCGCAGGGCAACACACTGCCCGCCGGCAAGAACCAGCCCACGGCATTCCAGATGAACAACGACAACTCATGGTATTTCTATAACGATGCCACCAAGAACGCCGGCAAGACCGCCTTCCAGCAGAAGTGGGGCAACCGCAAGCTCGAGGACAACTGGCGCCGACGCAACAAGAACACCTTCTCGCTGGGCGATGACTCTGACGACACGTCGACAGCCGCGGCAAGCGACTCAACCGCCAGTGCAGCAGGAAACGACAGCACCGCCGTCGATAAGGAAGCGCTCAAGCGTGCCGAGGACCCGCACTTCGAGGAATACTACCTCAAGCAGATCCCCAAGACCGAAGAGCAGAAGCAAGCCGCACACGACATCATTGCCGAGGGCTTGTACAACATGGGCATCATACTCAAGGACAAGCTCGAAGACCCCGATGCCGCCGAGTTCCAGTTCAACGAACTCATGCGCCGCTACCCCGGCAACGAATATCGACTTGAGGCATATTATAATATGTATCTCATGTACATGCGATATGACCGCATAGGCAAGGCCGAGGCATGCCGCGACACTATCCTCACCAGCTTTGCCGACTCCAAGTATGGTCTCGCAATGCAGGATCCCGACTACCTCGACAACCTCAAGAACATGGAGACCGACCAGGAATACATGTATGAGCAGGCCTATAACGACTATTTGAGCAACAACAACGAGGCTGTGCACGAGGCCTATGCCGAGATGATGCGCAAGTACCCCTTGTCGAAGATCATGCCCAAGTTCATGTTTATCGACGCCCTCAGCTATGTCACCCAGCGCGACTACGAGCAGTTCAAGACCACAATCAAGGACCTGCTGCAACGCTATCCCGAGACCGACATCACTCCCGTGGCGTCGGGCATCGTCAAGCAACTCAACTCCGGACGCAAGCTCACCGGCGGTTCAAGCAACACCCGTGGCATGATATGGAGCACAAGACTGGGCAACGACTCTACGCCCGAGGGCATCGAGCGCAAGTTCACGCCGTTCAAGGACGACTTCGACAAGCCGCACGTGTTCATCATCCTCTACCCCACCGACTCCGTAAGCTCCAACATGCTCCTATACGAGGTGGCACGCCACAACTTCAACACATTCGTGGTTAAGGACTATGACCTCGAACAGATGACCTTCGGCCGTCTGGGACTCCTATGTGTCAAAGGATTTGCCAACTATGACGAGGTGGTTCACTACCGCACAGTCTTTGAGGAAGACAAAGACATGGTCATCCCCGAGGGACTGCACCAGGTGCTCATCAGCGAGGGCAACTTCCAGCTGCTGCTCAACGAGGGTCGCTCGTTTGAAGATTACTTCAACTACCTCGAGCACAAGAACGACGAGGATGTAGAAGGCAAGGTCCCCGAACTAGAGAAGCAGGACGAAGAAACTGACGAGCAAGACGCTAATCAGGACGATGCCGAAGCCAAGAAGAAAGCCGAGGCAGAGGCTAAACGCAAGGAAGCCGAGGCCAAGAAGAAAGCCGAGGCAGAGGCTAAACGCAAGGAAGCCGAAGCCAAGAGAAAAGCCGAGGCAGAGGCAAGGCGCAACGAAGCCGAAGCCAAGCGCAAAGAAGCCGAGGCAAAGAGACTTGCCGAGGAAGAAGCAAGACAACTCGCCGAAGCAGAGGGCAAGATGCTCACCGAGGACAAAACCAAGCAAGATCCCGCTAGCAACATTGCCAGCGACGAGAGCGGAAACGTTGTGACCGAGGAAACCAAGGCCAACGAGGACAAGAAACAGCGCACCGTGTCGCGCGAGCAGCTCATGCGCAGCCGCCGTGCCCGCGACGCCGAGGCCAACGCACAAGCCGAAGAAAAGAGCAATGAAACCGCCGCCGATAACGACAGCGAGAAAAAACGCTCGGTCAAGGACAAGAAGGACAACGACAACGCTAACGCAAAACGAGAAGAAGAAGCTAAACGCAAGGAACAAGAGGCACAGCGCAAAGAGCAAGAGGCTCGCCGCAAAGCCGAACAGGCAGAGCGCAAGCGTGCCCAGATAGAGCGACAGAAGCAAGAAGAAGCCGAGAAACGCGCCGAGGAGGCTAAACTCAAGGAAGACATCAAGCAAGAACAGCGTGATGCCAAGGCCAATGAGAAAGCCGAGCAGAAGCGCCTCAAAGAAGCGGAGAAGGACGAGAAAGCACGCGAGAAAGAATTGAAGAAGCTCGAGAAGAAACAGCAAGACTCAATCAAGCGCGCCGAGAAGCAGGCCGAGAAACTGCTCAAGAAGCAGCAA
Organism: Sodaliphilus sp.; assembly: GCF_045598405.1. Taxonomy (NCBI): domain Bacteria; kingdom Pseudomonadati; phylum Bacteroidota; class Bacteroidia; order Bacteroidales; family Muribaculaceae; genus Sodaliphilus; species Sodaliphilus sp. Next base: position 2,599 of record NZ_JAZLLZ010000146.1, on the reverse strand, counting down.
AAGGCCCGCGAGGACTCTATACGCCGTGCCGACATCGCCCGCGAAGACTCGCTCAACGCCCTTGACCAGGCACGCATCGACGCCCGCAAGCAAGCCGAGAGAGACAAGTATCAGGAAGCCCGCGACAAAGAACAGGCCAAGATTGATGCTAAGAAGCAGCAAGAAAAAGAGCGCAAGGAGCGTGCCAAGGCTCGCGAGCAGGAACGCAAAGCCAAGGAGAAAGAACGCAAGGCCAAGCAGAAAGAGCGTGAAAAGCAACGCAAGGAACGCGAGAAACAACGCAAAGCCGAGCAAAAGGCCAAGCAAGAAGCCGCCAAGCAGAAACAAAAGGAGCGTGAAGAAGCTGCAAAGCAGAAGGAGCGTGAACGCAAAGAATCGCGCGACGCCAGCCGTTCAGCACGCAACAACAAGAAATAGCGATAGTCATCAACTTACAGATTTATAGACATGAAGAGAACTTTACTACTTGCAACAGTGGTTGTGGCAATGACCGCAAGCGCACACACCAAGAGCGAAATGGCGCAGCAAGCGCCAGCGATGCCCGAGGTAGTCACCACCCCCGAGGTAGTGGTTGAAACCGCGCCCGTGCACCGTCTCACCGCAGCCGAGGTAAAGGCACAACACAAAGTTGCGCCCAAGGATGACGTTAAGGCATGGTACAATCGTCCCGCAGGCACCATGTGGCAGACCTATATCACCACCGACAACGTCAAGAACCCTCCATTCAAAGCATGTTATGCCCCCTACTTGAACGTCAACCCATGGAGGAACTATACGTTTGAGAGCTCATCAACCGGCGCTGTCTCGCAAGAATGGAAAGTTTATTATCGCAGGAAAATAACAACCTATACCACTCCTAGCGTCGATTTATACTGGGGATGCCAGACCGATACTATCCCGGTTCTCACAGCCTATGGCACTAACGGCAGCAGCGAATACACCCCCGCGGGCTACAACGGCAGCATCAAGCAAGCCTCCTACATCAACGGCTACTCCAACTACATAGGCCAGTACAAACCGGGCAACTCACAGCACTTCTGGTCTTCGCCCAAGTTCTTCGGCTCTGACAGCAACCGCGACGGATCGGTGAAATCAGGTGCCTACACATCTAAGGTTAACGACGCCAGCGGACAACCAGCAGGACGTCTCATGGGAAAGAACAGCGTGAACCTCAACGGCATGGCTATCGCAGCCGAGGCACCCGTCGCGCCGTACGTTATCACCCGCGTGGGACTGCGCTACCAAAACTTATTGCTGGACCAGACTTCTACCGTCCCCATTACTGCAACTATCTACAAACTCAACTCGGTTCCTGCCTACAATAGCGACGGTGCGCCCGTCGTGATGGGCGAACCCAGCGAAGTGCTTGCCACAGCGACCGTCAACGTGAGCACGGCATGGCTCGCAACCCAACGCGAGCAATACAGAGGCGCCGACGGCGCTTACACCGGCATCCTGCCCATCGCGTTGAAAGAGCCTCTTGAGGTGAACAGCGCTATCCTCGTGTGTGTTGATGGATATAACGTGGATGCTGTCAATGCCGATTTCACCTCGGTATATAGCGCCGATTACTTTGACGAGGGCCATGGCGAGATTGGTTACCTGAAAACCGTCGATTACTATACCGGCCAGCCCATCTTTGTGGGCATGTGCGGCGGTTTCGTGAACTCTTCGATCCACACTGCCCCCGCAGTGCTTCTCGACGTGGAACGCCGCTTCCTGGAGTTCAACAAAGCCGAGGAGAGCGGACTGTGGAACGCACCCGCCGAGAAATCAGACTCGATAGTAGATATATTCAGCTACCTGCCCTCCGCACAAATCAACGTCAAAATCACCGAGGTTGACAAGGCCGGCAACACGCTGAACGACGGCAACGCCCCCAGCTGGGTGAGCGTGACGCTGAAAGACCAGACCGACCCCTGGGGCAACCCTCTAGGCTCGGGCATCATCAACATGAATGTGAGCGTGACTGACAACAGCGCACAGCAACGCGCGGCACAGATTGACCTGTCGTTTGCTGGTGCACACCTCGTTTACAACGTGGTGCAGGCTGGCACCGCGCCCGAGTATGATGGCGACGTGAACGGAGACGGCATGGTGGATATCAAGGACGTGAACATTGCTGTCAACATCATCCTGGGCAAAGCCAACAAGGAAGACTACCCCAACGGCAACAAGGTCAACGACATCAAAGACATGAACGTAATACTCAACTCTATCCTGGGCGCCAAATAAACAAGGCGCTACAAGCCACAACATGCGTGATTGACGGTCCTAAGCCTCAATCACGCATTTTTCTTGTAACCTATTGCGCGAGATTATGCCATTGGTGTATAGGGACGATTTTGGGGGTAGCTATACACCGCTGTTTTTTGTGGACTCCCCGCGCGGATCTCACTGATAACACTGATTTAATAATAACTGAAAGAAATTAAAATAATTAGAATAATTTCTTATTCCCTCAAATCCGCAGTATAAAATTTGTTAACGTTTTTGCACGCGTTAGAGGGGCATCGCCTGGCCGGATCGGTGGCAACGTGCTAAGTTCTGTGTGTTTTTGTCACGAGCGGGCACACTGCCCCTTTCCCCAATCCTTTCG